>JBJKRD010000552.1:0-4634 GCA_046704925.1 Opitutaceae bacterium
CCCTGACCCCGCCTCCAACGGTTGTGATGCGTTTCGGCGCCTAATCTCGCAGGACAGCTTGACCACCCGCTCGCCACGACGATGGACCCGTCCCCGCCACGCGCAGAAGCGTTGTTTGCCGCCGCCCTGGCCCTGCCGGCGGGGGAGCGCGGCGCCTATCTGAAACGCGAGTGTGTCGGCGACGACGCCCTCCGCCGCCGGGTCGAGGGCTTGCTGCGTGCCCATGAACAGGCCGGCGGCTTTATGGAGATGCCACCGGTCGCGAGTCTGCCGCGGGAGATCGGCCCCCCGCCGCCAGCCGCCGATGCCGCCGGCGCCCGGATCGGCCGCTACAAGCTGCTGGCAAAGCTGGGCGAGGGTGGGTGCGGCGTCGTCTATCTCGCCGAACAGGAGGAGCCGGTTCGCCGGCGGGTTGCCCTCAAGGTCATCCGCCTGGGCATGGACACCCGGGAGGTCATCGCCCGCTTCGAGGCCGAACGGCAGGCCCTGGCCCTGATGGATCATCCGCACATCGCGAAGGTGTTCGACGCCGGGTCCACGGAAAACGGCCGACCCTATTTCGTGATGGAACTGGTCCGGGGCGTGAAGATCACTTCCTATTGCGACCAGCACAACCTCGCCACGGCCGAGCGTCTCCGGCTCTTCACCCAGGTCTGCCACGCCATCCAGCACGCCCACCAGAAGGGTGTCATTCACCGCGATATCAAGCCGTCGAACATCCTGGTCACCCAGCAGGACGCCGTGCCCGTGCCCAAGGTGATCGACTTCGGCATCGCCAAGGCCACCCAGGGCCGGCTCACCGACCAGACGCTTTACACCGCCTTCGAGCAGTTCATCGGTACGCCGGCCTACATGAGCCCCGAGCAGGCGGAGATGAGCAGTCAGGACGTCGATACCCCCAGCGACATCTACTCGCTGGGCGTGCTGCTCTACGAATTGCTCACCGCGCACACGCCTTTTGAGACCAAGGAACTGCTCAAAGCCGGCCTGGACGAGATCCGCCGCCGTATCCGCGAAGTCGAGCCGCCCAAGCCCTCCACCCGTCTGAGCACGCTGGAGGGAGACACCTTGGCGACCACCGCCGAGCATCGCGCCACCGAACCGCCCAAGCTGATCCACCTCGTCCGCGGCGACCTCGACTGGATTGTGATGCGGTGCTTGGAAAAGAATCGCGCCCGCCGCTACGAAACCACCGACGCGCTGGCGCTGGACATCAACCGTCACCTCAACGACGAGCCCGTCCAGGCCCGTCCCCCGGGCGGCTGGTACCGGCTCCAGAAGCTCGTCCGCCGCAACCGGTTGACGTTCGCCACGATCACTGGTGTCGCCGTCGCTCTCCTGGCCGGATTGACGACGACCTCCTGGATGTATTCCCGCGAAAAAACGGCCCGCGAACGAGCCGTGACCGCGGAGCAGGTGCAGGCGCATTTGCGCGGGCAAGCCGAGTCTGACCGCGCCCGGGCGGTCACCGCCGAAGGCGAACAGCGAAAACTGCGACTGGAAGCCGACGCCGCCCTCCAGCGGGCGATCGCCGCCGAGGCGGAACAGAACCGCCAGCGGCAGGAGGCCGAGCATGCGCGCGACAGCGAAGCCCACGAGCGCGCCCTGGCCGAGGCGGCCCGCCGCGAGGCCGAGCAGCAGACGAAGCTGGCGGAGCAACAGCGGTCGCTCGCCGAGAGGGAACGCGATCGCGCCCAAAACGCGGAAAGGGCAGCCCAGACCGAGGCGGCCCGAAACGCCG
The DNA here is from genome assembly GCA_046704925.1 of Opitutaceae bacterium. Lineage (GTDB taxonomy): Bacteria > Verrucomicrobiota > Verrucomicrobiia > Opitutales > Opitutaceae > Fen-1467. The sequence goes on from JBJKRD010000552.1 coordinate 1,742, forward strand.
AGGCCGCCCGGCTCATGCAAAACATGCTCCGGGGCGCCGGGCCGCACGTCACACTAGTCCGGGACCCCACCACCTTGCACCAAATCCTGGATGTGACCGCCCAGGGCCTTCTCGCCGAACCCGAGGGCGCCGCCAAGACGGAACTCCGCGACGCGCTCAGTGCCGTCTATTATGACCTCGGCGACTATGCCACCTCGATCGCCCTTGGCGGCAAGTGGGCCGGCAAGGATCACCCGCCCCTCGTCCCGGCCCTCGACCAGTTGGGCTTGTCGCTCATGCGCCACGGGCGGCTGGCCGACGCCGAGGCCGTGTTGGGCGAGGCCGTGGCCGTGGATCGCCTTGTCTCAGTCGCCGATCCCCACCGCTCCGAGTCTCTCACCTTGCTCGGCGATCTCGGCCAGGTGCTGCGACTGGCCGGGAAACTTGATCAAGCCGACCGCCTGGACCGGGAACTCGCGGCCCGTCGCAAGAACGCAGCCCTCCCCCCGGCACCAACTTCCACCGATTCACGCAAATGAACCGATCCGCCCGGGAGCAAACTGGACGATGTCGATCCTGCCGCGCGACTGCGCCGATCCTGACATTGATGTTCTGCAGCATCGCCTGGTTGGCGGGCTGCACCTCTCCCGGTTACCAGCTGGCTTCGAAGACGACCGCCCCGCCGATCTGGCTCAATCTCCCGTCCACCGAACCGCCGATCGAGGCGCTTCTGCACACCGTCATCATCTACCGCGGCCCCGGGTCCTGGAAACAAAACGCCTACTGGGACGAGTATGTGGTCACTATGGCGAACCGGGGAAGTTCTTTGGTCACGGTCGAGTCGGCCTCGCTTGTCGATTTCCAGGGCAATCCGGTCGCCGCTGGCCAGAATCCGTGGGACCTGGAACGAACCAGCCGTAATCTCGTCGACACCGGCTTTGGCTTTGCCAAAGGGACGGCCGTGCAAATCGGCGGTGGCATCACCGTCCTCGCGGCCGGCGGCGGGATCGGTGCGGTGGTCTTTTCCGGCGGTCTGCTCACCGAGGCCGGCGGGGCCGTTGTCGGCGGCCTCCTGGTGCTGCCGGCATTTGTCGGCGGCACCATCTACACCAACATCAAAAGCCGCCATGCCATCGAGCGCGAATTCGCGCGGCGGCGATTGATTCTGCCGTCGGTGCTGGTACCCGGGCAACTGGTCCAGGGCAGTCTCTTCTTCCGCATCTCCCCGGGCCCGAAACGGCTCACGCTGAAGTGCCGCGTCGACGACGAGCCCCGCGAAGTCGTGATCGACCTGGCTCCGCTCGCCGGCCTGCACCTCAAGGCGCCGCCGAAGACCGGTTCCGCCGCACCAGCGTACAAATGACCATTTCAGGAACGCGCCACAAGCCCGACGCCATTCCCGCCGGCCGCTCCGGACATATGACGCCCTGAGGTGTCGCTCGCCGTGCCGACGCGGTGATCCTTTTTCAATTGGAATCGCGCATGACCGGATCGAAGGCCGTCTCGATCCCCCGCAAATGCGATGAAAACCAGCCCTGCCCCCGGACGCCTGCCTGCGATCTGGCTGCTGCTGGCCCTGACCGGCGCAGGCTGCTCGGTGAACCAGCTCGTGGTCAACAAACTGGGCAACGCCCTCGCCCAAGGCGGCGGCGTGTTCGCCTCGGACAACGACCCGGAACTCATCAAAGACGCCGTGCCCTTCAGCTTGAAGCTGATGGAGAGCCTGCTGGAAAAGAGCCCGCAGCACCGCGGCTTGTTTTTCGCGACATCCAGCGGGTTCACCCAATACGCCTACGCCTTCATCCAGCAGGACGCCGATGAAGTCGAGGCCCGGGACGTCGACGCCTCGATGGTCCTGCGCAACCGCGCCCGTCGCCTCTACCTGCGGGCCCGCGATTACGCCCTCCGCGGGCTGGACGCCGCCCATCCCGGGTTCTCCGCCCGCCTCCGCCTGGAGCCCGCCGCAGCCGTCGGCCAACTGCAGAAAGCCGACGTGCCCCTGGCCTACTGGGCGGCGGTGTCTTGGGCCGCCGCCATCGGCGTCATCAAGAATGACACTGACCTCATCGCCGACCTCCCGCGAGTCGACGCGCTGATCGCCCGGGCGCTGGAGTTGGACGAGTCCTACGATCACGGAGCCATTCATTCGTTCCTGATCACCTTTGAAATGACCCGCCCGGGGGACGTAGGCCAACTGGCGTCCCGCGCCCGCGCCCATTTCGCCCGGGCGGTGGATCTCACCGGCGGCCATCAAGCCGGGCCTTACGTGAGCCTCGCGGAAAGCGTCGCGATCCCGGACCAGAACCGGAAGGAGTTTGAATCGCTCCTGCACCAGGCGCTCGCGATCGATCCCGACGCCCGCCCCGAGTGGCGGCTGGCCAACCTGGTAATCCAGCGCCGCGCGCGCTGGCTGCTCAGCCGGGCCGACGACTTGGTGGCTGCCGAGGGCACCTGACGCCCGGCCATTCCGGGCAACCAACTCCAACCAGACTTCAACCATGACCACCCTTCCCCTCACGCCCCGGCGGGTCGGCGCCGCCCTTTCACAGGGTCTGACCGTCCTGGCGCTGGCTTGTCTGCCGACGCTGACTCTCGCGGCGGCGCCCGAGACCTCGTCGCGCCCCATGGAGATCCGCTACGCCACGATCCTGCCGCGCGGCATTGGGCAGGATCTCGTGCTCGTGAAGTTGGAGCAGGAATGGCGTGAAGCCACCGCGGGCACCATCATCCTGCGGCGTTCCCCGGGCGGACCCAAGGAGGGCGAAGCCGGAATCGTGCGAAAGCTCCGCTCCGGCAATTATCAGGCGGGCCTGCTCTCGGTCGTCGGCCTGTCGCAAATTGCGGCGGACACCGCGGTCCTGCAGAAGATGCCGCTGGTATTTCGGGATTGGGCGGAGGTGGATTTCGTCCGCGA
>JBJKRD010000553.1:0-10971 GCA_046704925.1 Opitutaceae bacterium
TTCGCCCGGCCCGCCGCCCTGGCTTGCCGCCACCGCCGCCGCGGGCGGCACCGTGCCGGCAAACTCGCTGAGCGAACTGGCTGGTGACCACCCCGCCATCCCTTCGCGCCAGACCATCGTGTCCGCTTTGATTGCCCCGCTGCCGATCATCTGCTTGATTTCGTCCGTCGTCGCCGGGCCCGTCTGGGCCCCGTTCTTCATATAATGCCATGTCATGCTCATGAGAGGAGGTATTTTGGGATAGGGAAGCAGGCCTTGCGCCAGCCGCCGGCCACCGGTCAATCGCCGACCAAACACCCGGCCGCTGGACGCCGTGGAAATGGAATCTTTGATGGGGGTTCCGACTGGGGTTCTGAAAAGCTGCCAGTGCTGACTTTCGCGCCGCCGCAGGGCGCATGCAACTGAAGACCAAGCGATCAATACTCGTCGCGGGCGGTTTGTCCACTCAACTCCTGTGGCGATCGTGGCGCCACCGGCCGCCACGGCATCGAGGCGGCCCCCGGCGCTCCCGGCAACCCCGCCCTTGACACTCCGGAATGGCTCCGGTCACCTTGACCCTCTTTTTCGAACCCTACATGCAACCGACATTTCGCCCTCATCGCAAGAAACGCGTGCGCCGGATCGGATTCCGCGCCCGCATGGGGACCAAGGGTGGCCGCAAGGTGCTCGCGGCCCGCCGCCGCAAGGGCCGCAAGCGCCTGACGGTGGCCTGAGCCTCTCGCGCCCACTCCTCCCCCCGTGCCCGCGGTTCCCTTGTCCTCCTCCCCGCCGATGTTGACCCTCCGGCCCGGGCAGCGCCTGCGACGCCCGGGTGACTTCCGGCGCGTACGGGAACAAGGGCGGCGCATCAACGGAGGAGCCTTCACGCTGTGGTGGTGCCGCCGGGAGCCGGCGCCATTGGCGCCGGCCGCCTCGGCCCGGGTGGGGGTCGTGGCATCCCGCGCCGCCGTGGGCGTGGCCGTCAAGCGCAACTTCGCCAAGCGTCGTCTGCGCGAGCTCTTTCGTCGCAACCAGCGGCTGCTGCCGCGGGCGGTGGACCTGCTGTTGGTTGCCCGGCCGCCGTTGAATCAACTGGAATTCCGCGAACTCGAGTCCCGTTTCGTCGAGGCCTGCCGCCGCATCGTCGACCAGGAACATGCGCAACCCTGACGTCATTCTGCCGCGGTTCCGCGAGGTCGGACCGGAGGCGGCACGCCACGAACGGCACCGGTCGGCGTGGGTCGGGTGGGCCGCGTGGATCGTCGCGTTCCCGGCGCGGGTCCTGCTCGGGCTGATCTGGCTCTACCGGCGCACCCTCTCGCCGGCCCTGCCGGCCATCTTCGGCCCGGGCTGCGGCTGCCGCTTTCACCCGACCTGCGCGGTATACGCGGCCGGAGCCGTGCGCCGGCACGGCGCCCTGCTCGGCGCCTGGCTCGCGGTTCGTCGGCTCCTCAAGTGTCATCCGTTCAATCCCGGGGGCTTCGATCCGGTTCCACCCCGGCGCCCGGTCGCGTATCGGGTGCGCCGGCAAGCCGCGGGCACTTCGCTCGTGACCGGCCCCGGCCCGCGCGTCGCGGATCGGATGAAAATCCGCGGCGTTCATTCCCCCCTCTCTCAATCACTCCTGGATGGATAAGAAGAACACTGTTGTCGGCATCCTGCTGTTGGTCGCGGCCTTTGCCACGCTCTACCTCGGTTCGCACCTGTCGCCGCCCCCGGCGACCAAACCCGCCGTCACCCCGCCGCCGGCCGTCACGCCGGCGCCGGCGACGGCCGCGAATCCGGCGACCCCCGCGCCCGCCACACCGGCAACCGCGACTCCCGTCGCGCCTGCCCCGGCCACCACACCCTCCGACGCGACCTTCGCCGCGATCGCCCAGGAGCACGCCGGATCGGTCGTCACCACCCTCGTCAATAATTACATCGAGGTGCGTCTCACGGATTTTGGCGGCGCCATCAAGGACGTCGCCTTCCGGCAATACCCCGCGGAGCTCGGCCAGCCCGAACCGTACGTCTTCAATCAGACGCACGTCGATCCGATCCTCGCGTTCACCGAGCAGACGGTTCCCGGACTGGATCGCAACGTTGCCTTTCACCTCGTTTCGGCCACGCCCACGGAGGTCGTCTATCAGGCCGTGCTCGACAAGAAGGTCGAGGTTACGCGGCGGTATTTCATCAACGCTCCCGAGGCCGCCGCCGAGGCGACCGAGGCGAAGGACCGCTTTTACCGGGCCGACCCCTACGTCATCCGCCACGAAACCACCTTCCGCAACCTCTCGACCGAGACGGTCTCGCTGCCGCAGATGGCGTTGAGCCTGGGCACCGCCTCGCTCACGAGCGTCAACGACTTCGGCCAGTACCTCAACGTCGCGCGCTATGACGGCAAGACCACGACGTTCACCGACGCCGGCGCCCTGGCCGGCGCCGGTTTGATCGGGCGTCTGCTCGGCCACGACACGGCGCCCAAGGCGTACGTGGAGACGCCCGGGCCCGCCGTCTGGGCGGCGGTCAAGAACCAGTTTTTCGCCTGCATCTACCGGGCCGAACAGCCCGGCACCTCCGTCATCACCCGCCGGGTGGATCTGCCCAAATTCCCCGGCTCGACGCGGGAGAATATCGGCCTCACCGGCGCCGAGCATTTCACGGTGCCCGCCCTGGCGCCCGGCGCGACGACCACCCTGACGGGCTCCCTTTACGTCGGCCCCGAGGAGTACCGCCGCCTCTCGCGCTTCCCCGACAATCAGGACAAGGTGATGCAGTTCGACCGGTACTTCTTCAGCCGGATCTTCCTCAGCGGCTATGTGGCGCCCCTGGAAAACCTGCTGATGAACTGGACCCACCGCTGGGTGTTCAACTGGGGCCTCGCCATCGTCCTGATGACGTTGATTCTGAAGACCGTCTCCCTGCCCTTCACGCTGGCGGCTTCGCGCTCGGCGAAGCGCATGCAGCAATTCCAGCCGGAGATCAAGGCGCTGCGCGAGAAGTACAAGGACAATCCCCAGAAGCTCAACCAGGCGACGCTCGAGCTTTTCAAGGCGCACAAGATCAATCCGATGGGCGGCTGTCTGCCGATCCTCATCACGATGCCGCTGTTCTTCGGGTTCTTCACCATGCTGCAAAGCTCTGCCGAACTGCGCTTCCAGGGCTTTCTCTGGGCCAGGGATCTCTCCGCCCCGGACACGGTCGGCCACCTCTTCGGCTTTCCGGTGAACATCATGCCGCTGCTGATGGGCGCGACCATGATCTTCCAGATGCGCCTGACGCCCCAGCCCACCGTGGATAACGCGCAGGCAAAGATGATGAAGTTCATGCCGGTGCTCTTCACCCTTTTCTGCTACGGCTACTCGTGCGCCCTGGCGATCTACATGACGGTCAACGGCCTGTTCACCATCGGCCAGCAGTTGGTGATCAACCGTATGAAGGATCCGGTGACGGTGGCGGCGCCGGCCAAGACTCCAGGGGGAAAACCCGCGCCAAAAAACGTGACGCCCGCGGCGAAGAAGCGTAGGAAATAGCTCCCTCCCGGCAGGACGACGGCGCGACCGTCTCCGCCCCGGCACGCGAAACCCCGAACCGATACCGAAGATTCATGGCCGGTCACAGCAAGTGGGCCAAAGTCAAACGCCTCAAGGCCGTCACCGACGCGCGCAAGGGGAAGGTCTTCAGTCGCTTGGCGCGCGACATCACCATCGCCGCCAAGGCCGGCGGCGGCGATCCGGGCATGAATCCGCGGCTGCGCACGGTCCTCACCAAGGCGCGCGAAGCCAACATGCCCGCCGACAACATCGACCGCGCCATCAAGAAGGGCACCGGCGAACTGCCCGGCGTGGTGTACGAAGAGGTGATCTACGAAGGCTACGCGGCCGGCGGCGTCGCCCTGATCGTGCAGGTGACCACCGACAACAAGAATCGCGCCGCCTCCGAGGTACGGAGCGTTTTCACCAAGCACGGCGGCAATCTCGCCGGCGCCAACGCCGTCCTCTTTCAATTCCAGCACCAGGGACAGTTCCTCATCGGCCGGGACCAGGCGTCCGAGGACACTTTGGTGGAACTGGCGATCGAATCCGGCGCTGACGACGTGATCGCCAACGAACACGGGTTCGAGATCCGCAGTCCCATCAAGGCGTTCGATGCCGTGAGCCATGCTCTGGAAAGCAAGGGCGTCAAACCCGACTCCGCCGAGATTGCCTACACGCCGACTTCGACCGTGCCCGTGACCGACCTCGACGCGGCCCGTTCGCTCGTGAAACTCCAGGAGGCCCTGGAGGAACTCGACGACGTGCAAAACGTCTTTTCCAACGAGGAAATGGACGACGCCCTGAGCGAGCAGGCGCACGCAGGCGGCTGAGGGGCCGGGCGCCCGCCGGCTTCCTCCGGCTGGCGCACATTCACGGGGTGGGCCGCATGACGCAAAAATCTGTGTTCATCGGCGCCCTTCTGTGGTTAATAGCGGGCCGCACATGAACGACGCGGAGGAGATCCCCGGCGGTCCGGTCACCACCGGCGAGGTCGGCCTCGTCGAACCGAAGGATTTTGTCCAGGCGGAGCCCTTCACGTTCGAGAGCGGCCAGACGCTGCCCGGTTTCGTGCTGCGCTACGAGACGTACGGGCGCCTCAACGCCGCGCGCGACAACACCGTGCTGATCTGCCACGCGTTGAGCGGCGACCATCATTGCGCCGGCATCCATGCGCTGACCGACCGCAAGCCCGGTTGGTGGAACAATTTCATCGGTCCCGGCAAGGCGGTCGACACGACGCGGTTTCACGTGCTTTGCGTCAATGTCCTCGGCGGCTGCCAGGGCTCGACCGGTCCGATGTCGATCAATCCGGCCACCGGGCGTCCCTTCGGCCTCGCCTTTCCCTTCGTCACCATCCGCGACATGGTGCGGGCCCAGAAACTCCTGTGCGACCACCTCGGCCTCACCGCCCTGCAGGCGGTGGTCGGCGGCTCGATGGGCGGCATGCAGGTCCTGCAATGGGGCCGTGAATACCCGGACTTCGTGCGGCGGTTGGTGCCGTTGGCCACGACCGCGCGGGAAAGCGCGCAGGCCATCGCCTTCAACGAGGTCGGCCGCCAGGCGATCATGCAGGATCCGGAGTGGCACCACGGCGACTACCCGGCGGGCGGCGGGCCGCGCGTCGGCCTGGCGATCGCCCGCATGATGGCGCACATCACCTACCTGTCGGACGAAAGCATGGACCAGAAGTTCGGCCGGCGTCGCGCCGGGGCGGCGGACAACCCCGCCTACACCTTCGACGTGCAATTCGAGGTCGAAAGCTACCTGCGCCACCAAGGCGAGTCGTTCATCAACCGTTTCGACGCGAACTCCTACCTCTACATCACCCGCGCCCTCGATCACTTCGACCTGTCCGCCGCCCATGGCTCGCTCGAACAGGCCTTCGCCCCCGTCCAGGCGGAGACGTTGAGCGTGGCGTTCACCAGCGACTGGCTGTTTCCGCCGGCGCAAAACCGCGAGATCGTGCTCGCGCTCCTCCGGGCCGGCCGCCGCGCCAGCTACGCCGAACTCGCGACCGGCCTCGGCCACGATTCGTTTCTGCTCGAGTCCGAGGAACTCTACGCGCTGGTCCGCAGCTTCCTCGGCACACCCGTCCCGTCATGAGCAAATTGACCGAGAAACGTACCGTCGACATGCAGATCATCGGCGACTGGGTGGAGCCCGGCAGCCGGGTGCTCGACCTCGGGTGCGGGCGCGGGGTGCTGCTCGATTACCTCCAGCAGACCAAGCGGGCGCGGGGGACGGGCGTCGACTTGGATTTCCACAAGATCCTCGGCTGCGTGCGCCGCGGGGTCACCGCCTACCAGGGCGACATGGAGGCGTTCATGCGGGCCTTCCCGGCTCAGTTTTTCGACCGTGTCATCTGCTCGCGCACCGTGCAGGAACTCGCCGATCCCGCCGCCGTCATCCTCGAGGCCCTGCGGGTCGGCCACGCGCTCACCGTCGGCTTCGTCAACCACGGCTTTTGGAAGAACCGCCTCGACACGCTCTTCCGCGGCCGCAAACCGCGCAACCCGGTCTACACGACCGAATGGTTTGCGAGCCGTCCGGCCAATCCGGTGAGCATCGCCGACTTCGAGCATTTCTGCGCTTGCAAGAATATCCGGATCGCCCGCCGCGCACCGTTGCGGGGCGACTGGAAAACCCCCTGCCGCTGGCGGCCCAACCTCTTCGCCGGCTACGCGCTGTACGACCTCACGCGCTAGGGCGGCGGCGCGGGTTCTGCACCTGTCAGGTCACCCAGCGACGCGATTCCGCCGGGCGATCGCGTCAGACCTCGTACGGCGGGAGAATCTTGTCGACGCGATGCTTGTCCAGGCGGGCGAACACCGGCAGGCCGTTTTCATAAGGCACCAGCACCTCGCCCTGGATCAACGGCAGCGCGTACCGGAAGAACTGGAAGTTCATGCTCACGCCGTCCTCGTTGATCCATTCGCGCGGCAGCTTCTTCACGCCGTTCGCAATCTCGCTCAGCGCGGTCAGGCCCGTCTCGCAGGTATAGTGGTCGGTATCGCCGCGCACCAGCACGACGCACTTGTCGGTTTCGCCGGCGATGGCCGCCTTGACCGCCGCCTGGCCGGCCAGAAACGCCTCGTCGTTGTCCGCTTTCGACGAGCAATGGGCCGCGGCGCGCTGGGTGTTGCCGAGCTTGGCGGTCCGCGCCTTCACCCCGACCTGTTGCTCCACGAGGCTTTTCAGGTATTCGCCCGCGCCACCCAACTGCGCGTGGCCGAAGGCATCCGTGCTCGTGCTGTCGGTGGCGACGTAATTGCCGTCCTTGTCCACCAAGCCCTCGCCGACCACCACCAGGCAGTATTTCTCGCGCTTGAGCACCCGGCGCACGTCCTCGACGAATTTTTCCGGGGCAAACGGCACCTCCGGCAGGCAAATGAGGTGCGGGGGATCATACGGATGGTCGCGCCGCTTGGCCAAGGCCGCGCCGGCGGCGATCCACCCCGCATTGCGGCCCATCACCTCGAGGATCTGGACCAGGTCGTTCTGGCCCATGGCCTCGTTGTCGCACGCCAGTTCCCGGACGGTGGCGCAAATGAACTTGACCACGCTGCCGTAGCCCGGGCAGTGGTCGGTCACGACCAGGTCGTTGTCGATCGTCTTGGGCACGCCAATGACCCGCATCTCGTGGCCCTGGGCCTGGGCCAGCTTGGAGATCTTGTCGGCCGTATCCTGTGAATCGTTGCCGCCGCAATAGAAGAAATAGCGGATGTTGTGCGCCTTGAACACCTCCAGGACGCGGTCGAAATCCTGCTGTTTCTTCAGCTTGTACCGGCAGGTGCCCAACGCGGCGCCGGGCGTGTTGCGCAGGGCGCGGATCTGCTGCTGCGATTCCGCGGCGAGGTCGATGAATTCCTCGTTGAGGGTGCCAAGCACGCCGTTGAGACCTCCGTAGATCTCCTCGATGGCGCTGTGGTTCAAGGCCTCGGTGACCACGCCCGCCACGCTGGCGTTGATCACGGAAGTGGGCCCTCCCGATTGGGCCACAAGACAATTGCCTACGAGTTCAGCCATGGGTGGAAATGGGCAAGGTGTTCAAGGACATGAGAAGAGGACAAACGAAAGGGGTGGCTCCGAGGTGTGGCAAATCAAATCTCCCGTCGGCCGGCTCCCCGATGCCGCCGGCGCCGGGAGCCGCGGGAAATCGGAATTCGGTTCCCAGCCGGGACGGATTGTGCAGGCTGTGGAGTTCCACCCAGTTCCACCCCAAGGAGATCACATGAAGACCCACCAGATGTTGGTTTTGGCCGGCCTGGCCCTGGCGCTGCCGCTCGCAGCCCGGGCCGCGGATGTTGCGGGCAAATGGCATGCGGAGTTCGACACCCAGATCGGACTGCAAAAATACACCTTCGAATTCACGGTCAAGGGCGACACCGTCACGGGCAAGGCCGCCTACGAGCGCGAAAACGGCAGCGGCGAGGTGCAACTCCGGGACGTGAAGGTCCAGGGCGACAGCATTTCCTTCGTCGAGCCGCTGAAGTTCGACGACCAGGAGATCAGCATCACCTATCAGGGCACGGTCAAGGGCGATGAGATGAAGCTCACCCGGCAGGTGGGCGACTTCGCCACCGAGGAACTGGTGGCCAAACGCGTGACGGCGCCGGCAAAACCCGCCAAGTAGGCGGGCCAGCCAACCCCGCGACGGTCGTCTGCGGGCCGGTGCGGCATCGCGCGCCCGCCGGGCGCGCGACCGCATCACGGGCCTTGTATCGGCGGCGAATTTGGTCCCGAGGCGCCGTCATTTGGGCGCGGGAGCCGTGGGTTGGATTCTCCCGGCGGCACACCGTTGTTTTTCGGGGGCATCATCTCGCCAGGCACATTGCCGGCGTCGGGGTTTTGAACTTTGTTGGGCGTCGTCTGCGACCCATGCTCCTCGGACGTGGCGCAGCCTCCCGCGAAAACCGCCAAAGTCGCAATGCCCAGGCACAATACAAATATCTTTCTCATTTTTCGCCTCCTTCCAGCCGCGTCCCGCCGAGCCCTCCGCCGGCGGCAATGCAGTCGCCCGCATCTTACCGCGATATCGTCATGTCGCGAGCAAACGCACGGGATTCCCCGCGATGGCGCAACCTCCCTCCCTGTCCCGATCCCGGCATTCGTCCCGCCACTGGCTGCCGGCCAGGCCGGGAGGGTCGGTGACTTTTGCCGGCATCACCTGCGCCCCGCTTCAAACACCAACGCTATTGCTCGGTTGGGCGCGACGGTGGCTGACGCTCCCGACCGGCGCTGTCGAGCCGCGCCGCAGCGGCCAGATGCTCTTTTGCCTCCGCTTCGCGGCCGAGGCTGCGCAGCTCGTCACCCAGGTTGCGCTGCGCGGGGGCATAGTCGGGATCCAAGCGTACCGCCTCCCGGTACTGGGCGACGGCCTCGGCCGTGCGCCCGGCCGCAGCCAGTGCGTTGCCCAGATTGTTGTGCACGTCCGCCCCGCCGGGGTCGAGCCGCAGCGCCTGTTCGAAACTGGCGATCGCCTCCGGGGTGCGGCCGGTCTGGGCGAGGGCAATGCCCAGGGTGTTGCGCGCATCGGCGAACCCCGGCTGCAACCGCACGGCCTCGGCGCAGGGTGCTACCGCCTCCGCCGGCTGGCCGGCCTGGATCAGCGCGTAGCCCAGTCCCACCCAGGCCGCCGCGTAGCGGGGATCGAGGCGCACCGCCTCGCGGTAAGCCGCGATCGCCTGATCGACCCTCCCGGTCGCCAGCAGGGCGTAGGCAAGGTTGTTGAATCCTGGGGCCCAATCGGGGGCAAGGCGCACGGCGGCCCGGCAGTGGGCCACGGCTTCCACGAGCCGGCCCTCGTGCAGCGGGGCATCGCTTAATTGCGCCTCGGCTTCCGCCCCGCCGGTCTTCAACCGCAATGCCGATTCGTACTCGCGGGTCGCCTCGGGGTAGCGGCCAAGGCGCGCAAGGGCCCGCGCGAGGTTGAGATGCGCGAGGCCGTAATCCGGTTTCAGGCGCAACGCCTGTTCGTAGTGGGCCACGGCCTCCGGCAGCCGGCCCAGCTCTGCCAGATCGTAGCCGAGCTTGTTGTGAATGGCCGGCGCCTCCCGGGCGAAGGCTTTGTTGTCGGTGAGCCGCAGGGCCGCCTCATCCTCCGCCACCGCCTCGCCATACCGGCCCTCCTGGGAGTGGACGATGGCGAGATTGTACCAGGCCCGGGCGTTGCCCGGCGCCTTCACGACGGTATCGCGCCACAACGCAAGCGCGGACCCGTAGGTCTCGTTGCGCACGTGGGTCAACCAGCCGAGCCCGGCCGCCAGCACCGGCCAGAGCACCCAGCTGCGCCGGCCGAGCCCGGCGTACAGGCCGGTCACGACCAGCGTCACCACCGCCGCCAGCGGCAGATACAGGCGGTGATCGACGATCATCTGATTCGTCCCCGGCACGAAGCTGGTGGGGGCCAGGATCGCAAAAAACCACGCCCCCAGAAAACCGGCGGCCGGCCGGCGCCAGAGCGCCACCCCGGTCACCGCGACCAGCGGCAAAACGAGCAAGGCGAACGGAACCGCCGCCCGCCAATCCACCCAAAAAGTCCCGTAATCGAAGACGAGCGGATGGGGCCACAGGGCCAGCTTCAGGTAGCAGGCCACGGCCTTGAATTGGGTCAACCAATAGGCCCAGGGCGCGACGCCCACGTCGAAACCGGCCGTGCCCCCGCGATTCCACCCCGTGCCCGCCACCAGCAGCGCCAGCGGCACCCACGTGGCCGCCAGACTCAGATGCAGCCAGCGTCGACGCCGCCACGCTTCGCGGAAAGTGCCGGCCAGAAACGTCCGGTCGTAGAGGAACACCAGGGGCGGCGCGACCGCCACAATCTCCTTGGTGCCGACACCGGCCAGACACGCCAGCACCGCGAACACCCGCCACAGCCAGGATCTGGGCGAAGAAACGGCGCGGATGAATCCGTACAGCGTCAGGAGAAAGAACAGGCCGGCCAGCGACTCCGCCCGCTGGCTCACGTAGGTGACGGACTCCGTCTGCAGCGGCTGCACCAGCCAGATGAGCGCCACCGCGAATGCGAGCAGCGTCGCTTCGCTGTCGCGGAGCGGCGACCCGGGCCCTGCCCTCGCTTTCCCGTCTCCGCTTGCCGGTCCCCCGAACCGCCGCAGCGTGCGCCGCACGACGCCCAGCAACGCACACGCCGCCAAAAGATGGATGAGCAGGTTGAGCACATGGTAGCTCCAAACCGCCTCCCCGCTGATCGCATAGTTGACCGCGAAGCTGAAATTCAGCACCGGCCGGCCGCTCACCGTCGCGCCGCCCCCGGCCGGGGCCAACGCCGGCCAGGGCGGCCAGAGCCGGCGGATGGTCGCGTTCTCCGTGATGGCGTCCGCATCGTCCAGCACGAATGGCGCCAGGAACGTGTTGCGGTAGGCGGCCAGCGCCGCCATCCCCAGCAGCCCGGCCGTCAGCAGCGCCGCGCGCCGCGCGCCGTAAGCCGGCGGGGCCGATGACTCCGGTTCATGCA
>JBJKRD010000554.1:0-9683 GCA_046704925.1 Opitutaceae bacterium
GAAGCGCCCGGGCGGGCCGGCGCGGATGTTGGCCAGCTCGGCGCCGATGGCATCGGCGCCGACAATCCAGAACATGTCGAAGCCGCGCAGCGCATCCAGCGACAGCAGGCGCTGGGGAGCCGCGGAAACCGGTGTCGCAGGGTCGGGGGTGGCGGAGGTGCTCATGCGGGGCGGGGAAAGCGAGGCCGGGCGCGTGGGTCATGCCGCCAAGCGCGGGAACGGGCGCCGGCCCGAAAGCGGTGTCGGGGTACCGTCGATCAAAGGCGGGAAAGGGAGCCGCCAGACCCTCTGGCTTCGGCTCATCCGAAGCGGGGATCAATAGCTGACAACGTTTGCAAAGCAACCGAAATCAAGCGGGCCGGGGACAACGAACACGGTCTCGTGCGCCGGCACGCGCAAACGGCGCGGGCTTCCCCGCCCGCCGGCACGGCGGCGCCAGGCAGAATGCCCGCGCCACGATTTCCCGGGGCGGACCCGCACCCGAACGCGCGGGCCGCGCCCCGCCCGCGGGCCCGCCCTCCGGCGGCGGTCCGCGAGAACCGGCCAGCTTGTGCTTGTGGTTGCTGCAAACGTTTGCATTGCTGGAGCAGAACCCGCCCGCCCCCTCCCCTTGTCGCCGAGGTTTCCCATGATCTTCCCCGTCGCTGCGGCGAAAACCGCCGGCCCCGGCGCCCCCGCCAGCCGCCGGGTCCGCTCCCGATCGCCGGCCCCGCGAATTGGCCGTCATCCATGCGCCGCCTTTGGCATCGGCATCGGGCGGGCGCTGGCGCTGGCCGTCACCTCGGTCACCCTCCTGCGCGGCACGCCGACCACGGTGGCCGCGGCGCGCGGGTTGATCGAGCGGGTGCTGCCGGCCCACGCGGCGCAGATCGACGTCGAGTACCTGCCCAAGGGGGCGGAGGGAGAGGACGTCTTCGAGGTGGCGACCGTGGGCGACCGCCTGGTCCTGCGCGGCAACGACGGGGTGTCGGTCGCCTCGGCGCTGAACTGGTACCTGCGGAACGTGGCCCACGCCCAGGTTTCGTGGGACGGCGACAACCTCGCCCTGCCGGCCAGGCTCCCGCCCGTCCCGGAAAAGATCCGGATCCGTTCGCCTTACCGTTACCGGGTCTATCTCAACTACTGCACGTTCAACTACACGGCCTCCTGGTGGGATCGTTCCCGCTGGGAACGCGAGATCGACTGGATGGCGCTCAATGGCATCAACACGCCGCTCGCGGTCACCGGTCAGGAAGCCGTCTGGGAGGCCGCGCTACGGCGCTTCCGGATGTCGGACGACGAGATCCGCCGCTATCTGGCGGGACCGGCCTTTCTGGCGTGGCAGTGGATGACCAACCTGGAGCAATGGGGGGGACCGCTGCCGCAGTCCTGGATCGATTCCCACCTTGAACTCGGCAGGTTCATCATCGAGCGGGAGCGCGCGCTGGGCATGACGCCCATCCTGCAGGGTTTCACCGGGTGCGTGCCGCTGGCTTTCATCGAGAAATTCCCGGGGGCGACGATCCTGCGCAAGAAGATCTGGTGCGACGTCCCGCCCGGCACCGCCCAAATCGATCCCGGCGACCCGCTCTTCGCCCGTTTCGGCCGCGCCTTTCTGGAGGAACAGGCGCGCCTGCTCGGCACCGACCACCTGTATGCCTGCGATCCCTTCCACGAGGGCGAGCCACCGGTCGACACGCCCGAATACCTGCACGACGTCGGCGCCCGCGTCTACCGGGTGGTGCACGACTTCGATCCGCAGGCGATCATCGCCATGCAGGGCTGGACCATCCGGCAGGGCATCATCGAGGGGATTCCGGCCGACCGGCTGCTGGTGTTGGATCTCACCGGGCAGAAATGGCGGGAGACGCAGGCGTTCTGGGGCCGACCCTGGGTGGCCGGCATCCTGCACAACTTCGGCGGCCGCGCCTATCTGGGCGGCAACCTCCCGCAACTCGCGACGAACGCGCCGTCGCTGCTCGCCGATCCCGCGAAAGGCGGCCGGCTGGCGGGGATCGGCCTGTTTCCCGAGGCCATCGAACAGAATCCCCTGCTCTACGCGCTGGCCACCGACCTGGCGTGGACGCGCCGGACGCCCGACCTGCCCGCCTGGGTGCACGCCTACATTCATGCGCGCTACGGACAGGACGTGCCGGCGGCACAGGCCGCCTGGCGGCACCTGCTCGACTCCGTCTACTCGCAACCGGATCCGGCGCCGCCGATGGAAAGCCCCCTGCTCGGCCGGCCCGCCCTGACCATGACCACCGCCTCGCCGTGGGGCTCGTTCGCCCGGGACTACGATGTCGCGCAGGTGTGGACGGCCTGGGGCGAACTGCTGGCGGCGGCGCCGCTGCTCGGCGGCGTCGACCCGTTCCGCTATGACCTGGTCGACGTCGGCCGCCAGGCGCTCGCCGATCTCTCGGTGCCGCTCGAACTCGAGGTGACCGCCGCGTGGATGGCTGGCGATCGGGCGCGTTTTACCGCCGCCCGGACGCGCTTCCTGGAATTGGGGGCGGACCTCGACACGTTGCTCGCCACGCGTCGTGAATTTCTGCTCGGCCCCTGGCTCGCCGACGCCCGCCGGTGGGGCACGACGCCGGCCGAAGCCGATCTCTTCGAGCGCAATGCCCGCCTGCTCCTCACCGTCTGGGGGCCGGACAGTCCGAAGGCCTACATCTTCGACTATGCCGGCCGCCAGTGGTCGGGCCTGATCGCCGGCTTCTACCTCGAGCGCTGGAGGAAATTCTTCGCGTTCCTCGAGCAGCAGCCCGCCGGCTATCGGGACGACCGCCTGCCGCGGGGCACGAACCGGCCGGACAACGACGCGAACGCGTTCTATCGCGACCTGTCCCGGTGGGAGTACGCGTGGGGTGACGAACACCGGCGGTTTCCCACAACGCCGCATGGCGACCCGGTCGCGGTCGCCCGCGCCCTTCTCGCCAAATGGACGCCGGTCATGCGGGAGGCTTACGCGCGCTTCGATTGGCACACGCTCGCACTCAAGCCTTGATCCGCGCCGTCCGCGCGGATCGTCCCGAGCAGGACCCGGCGGCGTCCGGCCGACTTAGGCTTTGCGCCCCGGCGCGGTTCGCCGTTAGCAATCTCCCGGCATGAACCGCCGCTCGTTTCTACGCCTCACCGGCACCGCCGGCACCGGCCTCGCGCTGGGCGTCCGGGGACTCTTCGGCCGGCCGGCCGATGCGCCACGGTCGGATCCCGCGGAAATCCCGCTGCCCGATTCCGGCTGGCGGATGTGGCCCGACCTGCAGGCCGAATGGCGGCAGGACCGGATCTTTCTTCCTGCCGACGTGCGGCTGGCGGAGCTTCCGGTCCGGGCTCCCACCGGCGGCTGGACCGCCCTGCACCGGAACGCCGGCCGGGAGGTGACGCTGCCGGCGACGGTCGAGCAGTACGACTGGGGCCTGACCGGGTTCCGCCCCTATCACGACGAGTACAAGTTCGAGGATTCGGATCCGGAGGTGAAGAACGGCGCCTACCACGGCGTCTCGTGGTGGTGGCGCGAGATCGACATCCCGGCCACTTTCATCGGAAGGCGAATCCTGCTGCACGTCCGGGGCGCGCGCCAGCGGGCTGAGGTTTTTCTCAACGAAACGCTCGTCGGCTACTCCATTCTCGAGGAGCTGCGGTTCGAATGCGATCTCAGCATTGCCGCCCGACCCGGCGCGAACCGGCTCGCGATCCGCATCACCAATCCCGGCGGCCGGTTCGACTGGGTCGACGGCCGTTTGCTTTCCTGGGGTGGCGTGGAGTTCCAAAAGAGCCACGGCTTCGGGGGCCTCGATCGCGGCCTGACGCTAAGCGTCCACGGACCCGTGCGCATCGCGGACGCCTGGGTCCTCAACACGCCGGCCCCGCGGACGATCACGGCCCACGCCGCGATCGAAAACCGCTCGACCGGGTCCCGCCGCGGAACGGTCCGCTTTTCCGTGGTGGATCCCGCCGCGGGCCGGATCCTCGCCGCCGCCGAGGTACCGCTGACCGCCCCGGCCGGCGCCACCGCCGCGGCGGGCGCCCGGTTGACCGCCGAGGCGGCGGATCTCTGGGACCTCGACACGCCCCGTCTTTACCGGCTGCGCACCGACTGGCTTCCGGAGGAGGGGGAAGACGGGCGCGAGAGCCGCCACACGGAGTTCGGCTTCCGCTGGTTCGCGGCGGAAGGCATCGGCGGCGACGCCGTGCTCCGGTTGAACGGCCGGCGCATCCGCCTCTACACGTCGATCTCCTGGGGCTTCTGGGCGCTCAACGGCCTTTTTCCCACCCCCGAACTGGCGGCCAAGGAGGTGCAGGCGGCGAAGGCCCTCAACCTCAACTGTCTGAATTTCCATCGCAACCTGGCCAAGGAGGAGGTGCTCGCGATCCAGGACCGCGCGGGCCTGCTGCGCTGCCTCGAGCCGGGTGGTGGCGCGCAGGGTGCGGCCGATCGCGACCGGTCGCCGGATTTCGCGGAACGATACATGCGGGCCAAGATCGTGGGCATGATCCGCGCCTTCCGCAGCCATCCCTCGGTCGGGCACTACATCATCCAGAACGAGGGCCGCCTGGATCCGTCGAACCCCGCGTTGGCGGAGCTCTTTGCGATCATGCGGGCGGAAGACCCGAGCCGCTCGATCGTCGGCACCGACGGCTTCGTCATGCGCGGCCCGCAAGCCTGGGAGGAGGCCTATGCGGACGTGGTCCGCCATTCGGACCGTCCGGCCACGCTGGCGGGCGGCGCCGGCGGCTGGTGGGTGGACCACAGCGGCCATGCCACCGACGTCTGGCAGGACGGGTGTTATCGCTCGCCGCACGATTACTACTACTATTCGCCCAACCGCGCCGAGATCGTCGAGTGGGGCGAGATGAAGGGACCCGCTTCCGCCGACGATCACGCGGCCCTCCTCGCCCAAATCCGCAGTCACGGCGGAACGAGTTATGACCGGCGGGATCACGAGGAGATCCTCGCCGCTTACGACGCCTTCCTCGACCGCTGGGGTTTCCGGGACGCTTTCCCCTCCGCCAGCGACCTCTTCCGGTCCATTGGCCGCCGGGCCTACGAGTCATGGGGACAGTTCATGGAAAACATCCGGCTCAACGACGAGACCGACATGGCCGCCATCAGCGGCTGGGAGTCCACGGCGATCGAAAACCACTCGGGACTGGTCGACAACTTCCGCGAGTTCAAGGCGGAGCCCCGGTTGATCGCGGAGAGCCTGACGCCCGTGCGTCCGGTGGCCAAGCAGCGGCATCTGGTGCGGGAGCCCGGCGAGCGGGCGGTCTTCGATCTCTACCTGCTCAACGACACCGGGCGGCCGCTGCCGGGCCGGTTGACGTTCACCCTCACCGATCCGGACGGCGGCGTCGCGCTGCGCACCACCTACCCCGCGCCTGAATTTCAACGGGACCGGTTGTCGTACCTCATCCGGGAGGCGGTCACGAGCGAACCCTTGGGGAAGGCGGGCCTCTGGCGGTCGCGCCTCGAACTGGAAGGGCATCCCGACGTCACGCACGAACGGGAGCTGCTCGTCGTGGCGCCGCTTCCCGCGGGCGCCAAGCCGATCCGGGCCGCGCTGGCCGGCGTGCCCGAGACTTTGGTTGCACAACTGCAGGGCTTCCCCGGCATCGTCACGGCTCCGTTCGCACCGGACCGCCCCGCCGACGTGGTCATCTTTGGCGGCGGCCCGCCGTCCGCGCCGGCAAAAACGGACGCCGATGGTGCCGACCTCGCGCGCCGGGAACCCGCGCCTGCCGGCCTTCCGGCAACGGTGCTCGCCGCCGTTCGCGCGGGCCTCCCGCTTCTCGCTCTCGCATCGCACGAAGCTGGCGCCGACGCGCTGGCCCGGCAGTTGGCGGACGCGGGTGCCTTCCGTTTTGACGGCCTGGTCGGGACCTCGCGTGCTTCCTGGATGGGCGCCTGGTATTTTGTGCGCCGGCATCCCCTCTTCGACGGCCTGCCGGTCAACGAGGCTCTGGGTCGCTACTACCAGGTGAAGAGCGGCGGGGCCAACGGCTGGCGGGTCGAGGGTGGCGGTGTCGAGATCGTGGCCGGCTATGGTCGCGATCACGACCGCCAGCTCGGGGCCGGCACGTTCACGGCCCGGCTCGGGACCACGCCTCTGGTTCTGCATCAAATCGTCGGGATGCATCCGGCCCTGCATCGGCGGTTCCTCGCCAACGCCGTCCGCCATCTGGCCGGCTGAGCGGACGGACGCCCGTTTGGTCCGGCGAAACCGGTCCGCCGCATCGCGAGCCGTCACAGTTAGGAGCGGCGCTAATGCCTTCCGTCCCCTCCGAATTCTGCAAAGACGGGGAATTTTCTTCGGGGTAACACGTTAGCCATATGCGACTTGAAAGCGACCGGCCGCGAAGAGATCGCTTCCGCGCCCGCCGCTACCATCGTACGGAACCTCAGGGCCGGATCTGACGTCAATTCCGGCCATCATCGTCTCCATGGAAATCAGTCGCGCGGCAAACCTTTCCCCGGCAACCCAGATTGGCAACGCTCCCGACCTCGCCTCCCGGCGGCGGATTTATCCGCGCCCCGGCGCGGGAACCAGATCGTCGTTGCTCGCCCGCGAGGAGCCCCGCGACCGCTGGGATCTGGCGCTCACGATCCTCATCGTCGCCGGTTTCGCCGTGTTGTCCTACGAGGTGTACCGCCTCGCCGCCTTCGCCCCGCTCGTGCAGGCGGCCGAGACCCATCACTGGGCGCGGTTCATTGTCCACCCGGCGATCCTCTGGACGATCATGGGCACGCTGCTCCTCGGTTTTCGCACCTTCTTCTGGCTCCGCTACCGTCCCTTTCCCGCGGTCTCGCCAGAAAATGCGCCCCGGCTGACCGTCATCATCCCCGCCTACAACGAGGGCGCCATGGTCCTCCAGTCGATCGAGTCCGCCGCCTGCGCCACCTACCCGGCCGGCCGGCTGGAAATCCTCGCCATCGACGACGGATCGAAGGACGACACCTGGGATTACATCCAGGCGGCCGCCGCCCGCTTTCCCGACATCGTCACCGCGGTGCGCTTTGAGAAGAACCGCGGCAAACGCGACGCGCTGGCCGAGGGTTTCACCCGCGCGCGCGGCGAGATCGTCGTGACCATCGATTCCGACAGCGTGATCGAACCTCACGCCCTGCTCGCGATCGCGGGCCCGTTCCGCGATCAACAGGTCGGGGCCGTCGCGGGCAAGGTCGCCGTCTACAACCGCCGCCGGGGCCTGATCCCGCGGATGCTGCATGTGCGCTACATCCTCTCGTTCGATCTCATGCGCGCCGTCGAGTCCTCCTACCAGACGGTCTACTGCTGCCCCGGCGCGCTCACCGCCTATCGGACCTCGGTGGTGCGGCAGGTCCTCGCCGGCTGGTCGACGCAGAAATTCTGGGGCGTCCCGTGCACCTACGGCGAGGATCGCGCGCTCACCAATTTCATCCTCGAGGCCGGCTACCACACGGTCTACCAGGCCTCCGCGGTCGTCCACACCGTCGCGCCTGAATCCTACGCCAAGCTCTGCAAGATGTTCCTGCGCTGGGATCGCAGCTACATCCGCGAGGAGGTTCGTTTCCAGCGCATCGTCTGGAAGCGCCCGCCCGGTCCGCGCTTCATCGCCCTTTGCGAGCGGTTCATCACCAACCTGCGCTACCCGGTCAACTACGCCTCGCTGCTCCTGCTCACCATCCTCGTCTTTGAGCAGCCGGTCATCTTCGTCCGGCTCATGGCGGTCATCGCGGTGATGTCCTTCTTCAACATGCTCTACTTCCTCCGCAGCGAACGCTCGATGGATTTCGTCTACGGGGTGCTCTATTCCTACTTCGCCTTCTTCGGCCTTTTCTGGATCTTTCCGTACGCGTTCGTGACCCTCCGCGCCCGTTCCTGGCTCACCCGCTGATCCGGCGGCCGCCCGGGCCCCGGGGGCGTTTCAGCGCCCCGCTGCGGCCGCCGCCGCCGGCCGGGGACCCATGAGTCTCCGGATCATCGCGGCGACCTCCGCTTCGCTGGCGCCCAATTTCGCCGCGCCGCGCAGCAGGTCCGTCGCCAACGCCGGGTACCACGGATCGCGGGCGCGGTCCGACAGGCCGGTCACATCGAACGGCTCGATCGCCGCCTGCACCCGCTCGCCCAGATCGGCCCCGTCCGCGGCGCACAACTCGCGGAACCGCGGCCCGAAGCGCGGATGCCCGCACAGGAGGAAATCCGGGGCCAGCGGGAACTTCCCGAGGCGGCGCGCCATTTCGGAATAACCGGCGGGCGCAAAATAGAGCCGGCTGAGAACCTTGAACCGCGCGAAGCGATGCATGGCGCCGTAGAGCGCCCCCACCAACCGGACCACCGCCTCGAATTCCCGGGCGGTGCGCCGGGCATAGTCGTCCCGGCCGGCCTCAAATTCCGGCCGGCCGAGCGCCGGCAGCAGCCGGCCGAGGCGCTGGATGCCGAGCAGCGTCAGGGGGAATCCGGTCGAGAGCAGCGGGTCGACCACGCCGGCCGCGGACGGCAGCAGGGCCCAGTGGCGGCCGGCGACCGCCGCGCTCCGGAAGGCCAGGCGGGGCTGCCAGACGAACGGCATCGCCGGCCGGGCCGGACCGAAGCACCCGGCCAGCGACGGCAGCTCGCGCAGCAGCGCGCGCCAGGCGGACTCGCCGGCGGCAAAACCCCAGCGGGTCGCGAGCGCATCGGTGGCCGCGACGCCGGCGCTGGTGACGCCGTTGTTGAATCTCAGCACCCACACCCAGCCGCCCTCGAACACGTGGTGCACGGCGGCCTGCTCCGGCGGATACGGCGGGGACCCTTCGGTGAACGCCTCGGGCAGCGGGGCGACGTCCGTGAAATGGGCGAAGAGCGCCTGGGTGCGGGGAAAGCCCTCCATCGGGCCCTCCCCCAGGCGCAGGGCCCGGTGCAGGAACCCGCGGGGGCCGCTGGCATCGATCACGAAGTCGGCGGTCAGCGCGAAATCGCGGCCGTCGCGCCGCCCGGCCAGACGCAGGCCGGCATCCGTCTCCACCGCCTCCCGCAATTCCATCCCGTCGCGGTAATCGACACCCAGCGCCCCGGCCTGCCGGACGAGATAGTGGTCGAAATCGGCCCGGTACCAATGGGTGTCGGCCACGCGCTCGTCCGGGCTGGCCGCCACCAGCAACTGGCGCCGGAGCGCCGTGTCCCGGGTGAACGGCCGTCCGAGCTCGTGCTGGTAGAAGGTGAAGCCCCGCTTCACCCCGCAGGCGATCTCGGGATGGGCCTCCTGCCAGGTCCCCCACTTGCAGAAGGGCCGCAGGAACGGGAGGTCGTGCTCATCCGCCAACTCGGCGAGCAACAAGTCGGCCAGCGGGGTGGACGACTCCCCGATCACCGGCCGCGGGTGGCGTCCGCGCTCCAGCAGGGCCACGGAGAAGCCGAGGCGGCGGGCAATCATCGCCATGAGCGAACCGCCGAAGCCCGCACCGACCACCACGACCTGGAAGGGCTCGGCGTTCATGAGCCGCACTCCGGGCAGCGCACCGGCGGCCGGTCGCGCTGTGTCAGATTGATTTCCTGCAGGCGCCGCCGCCGCGCTTCGAAACACCGGGGGCACGAACTGAACGGTTCGAGCGCCCACGTGTCCGCAAAGACGCGGCCGCGGTTCAACGCCAGCGCCGCCTGCTGGGCCTTTTCCAAAGTCGACAGCTTCGGCGGCTCGAATTCACCCGCGGCCGGTGATCGGGGAGTCGTCCACCCCGC
>JBJKRD010000555.1:0-13977 GCA_046704925.1 Opitutaceae bacterium
CGAATGGGAACACCCTCGCGGAGTTCCGCCAGAATCTGCTGGGCGGCGTTTCCGGGGTGGAATTGATCGAGGTGCGCTACATGGGCGCGCAGCCGGCCGGTGCCTGCCACTTCGACCCGCTCAAATATCAGAAGAAAAAGGACGTCCGCATCGGCACGCGGGCGGGCAGCATCAGCATCTTCTGCGCGCGGGAGGCGCTGGCGGACAGCGGGATCAACTGGGAGGCCATGGACAAATCGCGGGCCGGCGTCTATCTCGGCATCACCGAGCACGGCAACGTCGAGACGGAGCACGAGATCTACAACATCTCGCTGTTCAAGCACGACACCCGGTTCTGGACCCATCATCACAACCCGCGCACGGTGGCCAACAATCCGGCCGGGGAGGTGTCGCTCAACCTCGGCCTCACCGGGCCGGCCTACACGCTCGGGGCGGCCTGCGCGGCGGGCAACCTGGGCCTGATCCACGCCGCGCAGATGCTGCAACTGGGCGAGGTGGATCTCGCGTTTGCCGGCGGGGTGAGCGAGAGCATCCAGACCTTCGGCATTTTCGCGGCCTTCAAGAGCCAGGGGGCGCTGGCCTCGCACCCGGATCCGACCAAGGCGAGCCGGCCGTTCGACAAAAAACGCAATGGGATCGTGATCGCCGAGGGCGGCTGCATCTACACCCTGGAGCGACTGGACGACGCCCGGGCGCGCGGCGCCAGGATCTACGGCGAAATCGCCGGCCATTGCGTCAACTCCGACGCGACCGATTACGTGCTGCCCAACTCCGTGCGCCAGGCCGAATGCATCCGGCGGGCCATCGCCCACGCCCGCCTCGCCCCCGGCGACATCGACATCGTCAACACCCACGCCACCGCCACGCCGCAGGGCGACATCCAGGAATGCCTCGCCATCAACGAGGTGTTCGGCGGTTGCCCGAACGTGCTCGTCAACAACACCAAGAGCTTCATCGGCCACGCGATGGGCGCGGCCGGCGCGCTGGAACTCGCCGGGAATCTGCCCGCCTTCGACGATCTGATGGTCCATCCCACGATCAACGTCGACGAGCTGGACCCGCAGTGCACCGTTTCCGGTCTGGTGATCAACGAGCCACGCCGGGCAAAACGGGTTGACGCTATTCTGAACAATTCCTTTGGTATGCTTGGAATCAACTCCACCCTCATCATCACGCGGCACCGCACCTGACCTCATCCCTCCCACATGACCAAAGACGAATGCAAACAGCTGGTCACCCATATCATCGCGGACATTGCTCCGGATGAGGACCTTACCCATCTGAAACCGGACGTGCGCCTCCGCGATCAGCTCCAGCTCGATTCGATGGACTTTCTCGACATCGTGATGGAGTTGCGCAAGCGGCACGGCATCGAGGTACCGGAAGCAGATTATCTGCAGCTGGCCACCCTCGACAGTTGCGCCGAGTACCTGACCCCGAAGTTCAACGCGCTGGCCGCCAAGAGCTAGTGGCGCCACCGGCGCAGCGTCCATGGCAGGCCGGGAATCTTCCCGGCCTTTTTCTTGGCCGCACGCCGGCTCCCGACCCAGGATGACGCGACCGCAAACGTATCGCCAGCCGGCCGTTCGTGAGCAGGCTCGTTCCCCAGGGTGAATTCCGCCTCCCATTACGACGTGGTCATCATCGGCGCAGGCATGTCCGGCCTCGCCGCCGGCATCCGCCTGGCGCATTTCGGCCAGAAAGTGTGCGTGTTCGAGCGGCATTACGCCCCGGGCGGCCTGAACAGCTTCTACCGCCTCGACGGCCGGTCGTACGACGTCGGGCTGCACGCAATGACCAACTACGTGCCCGCCGGAGCCCGGGGCACGCCGCTCGCCAAACTGCTGCGGCAGCTCCGCATCGACCGGGAGGAGTTTGACCTCCGTCCGCAGCGGCAGTCGCGCATCGCGTTCGGGCCGGCGCCGGGGCGCACGCTGCGCTTCACCAACGACCCCGCCATGCTGGAGGCGGAGATCGCGGCGCAGTATCCCCGGCAGATCGATGGCTTCCGCCGCCTGGTCGCCGGCCTCGCTTCGTACGATGACGCCGCCGTGGAAGCACCTCCGGTGTCGGCCCGCGAGGCGGTCCGCCGGCACCTCACCGATCCGTTGCTGGAAGACATGTTGTTTTGTCCGCTCAT
This sequence comes from Opitutaceae bacterium, assembly GCA_046704925.1. Classification (GTDB taxonomy): domain Bacteria; phylum Verrucomicrobiota; class Verrucomicrobiia; order Opitutales; family Opitutaceae; genus Fen-1467. Next base: position 2,141 of record JBJKRD010000555.1, read on the forward strand.
GTATTACGGCAGCGCTCAGGAGCGGGACATGGACTTCGTCCAGTTCAGCATCATGTTCCGGTCCATCTTCCTCGAGGGCCTGGCCCGGCCGTTCGCCGGCATCCGCCAGGTCATCCGCGTGCTGCTGGAAAAGTACCGGGCGGCGGGCGGCGAGCGGCGCATGAAGTGCGGCGTGGTCCGGATCCTCGCCCGCGACGACCGGGTCGCGGCGTTGGAACTGGACGATGGCTCGGAGATCACCGCCCGGCATGTCATTTCGTCGGCGGGCGCGGATGAGACGCTCGGCCTGGTCTCGCCCGGGCTGGCGCCACCGCCGGCCGCGGCGGACGACGGGCGCCTGTCATTCGTGGAATCGATCCGCGTGCTGCGGGGTCAGCCGGCCGCGCTGGGGTGGGGGGACGACACGATCGTCTTTTTCAACGAGGGCGAGCGGTTCGATTACGCCCGGCCGGCCGATCAGGTGGACCCCCGGAGCGGCGTCATCTGCTTTCCCAACAACTTCGACTACGGCGGCCGGGAGCTGCCGGAGGGCCAGATGCGGGTCACATGCCTCGCCAACTACGACCGCTGGGCCGCGCTGGCGGAGGAACCTTATCGGGCCGACAAGGAGCGGTGGTTGGCCGAGATGACCCGGAGCGCCCTGCGGTTTTTGCCGCCGGTCCCGGCTGATGCGTTGCCGGCGGCGACCGCCGCCACCGACATGTTCACGCCCCGCACCATCACGCGCTTCACCGGGCACCGCCGCGGCGCGGTGTACGGCTCGCCCCGCAAGGTCCGCGACGGTCGCACGCCGTTGCACAACCTGTACCTCTGCGGCACGGATCAGGGCCTGCTGGGCATCGTCGGCTCGATGCTCAGCGGCATCACCATGGCCAACCGCCACATCCTGCAGCCCGCGGCCCGGCGCTGACGGGGCGCGGGGCGGAAAATACCGGTTGCCCCGGCAGGCGCCGGGGTCATTAGTGGAACGCTTCATGGCTTACGATTGGCTCAAGGGAATCGAGGATCACTACGACGTCGTGGTGATCGGCAGCGGTCTCGCCGGGCTCACCGGGGCCAACACCCTCGCCAAGTGCGGCCACAAGGTCCTGGTCCTGGAACACCACTACCAGCTCGGCGGTCTTGCCACCTGGTTTACCCGCAAGGGCGGTCACATCTTCGACATCTCCCTGCATGGTTTCCCGATCGGGATGATCAAGTCGGCCCGCAAATACTGGACCCAGGAGATCGCCGACTCGATCGTCCAGCTCAAGGGCATCCGCTTCGTCAACCCGCAGTTCGACCTGACCACCACCTTCGACCGGACCGATTTCACCCGGCTGCTCATCGAGCAGTTCCGCGTCCCGGTCGAAACGGTCGAGCGGTTCTTCTCCGACCTGCGGGCGATGAACTTCTACGACCACAACCCGGAAACCACCGGGCAGATGCTGGAGCGTTATTTCCCGGGACGCGACGACGTCAAGCGCTTCCTCATGGAGCCGATCGCCTACGCCAACGGCTCCTCGTTGGACGATCCGGCCATCACCTACGGCATCGTGTTCTCCAATTTCATGAGCAAGGGCGTGTACACCTTCCGCGGTGGCACCGACCTGCTGATCCGCAAGATGGCGGAGGAACTGAAGCGCAACGGGGTCGAGGTGCGCAAGCACGTGGGGGTGGAACAGATCCTGGTCGCGGAGGAAGCCGGCCGGAAGCGGGTGACGGGCGTGGTGGCCAACGGCCGCACCGTCCGCTGCGACGCGGTCCTCTCGAATTCGAACATCAAGGGCACCATCTTCAAGCTGACCGGTGCCGAACATTTTCCCCGCGCCTTCGTCGAGCAGGCGCGGGCGGTGCGGATCAACACCAGTTCGTGCCAGGTGTATCTCGGCATCCGCAAGGGCGAGTCGATTCCGCACATCGGCGACCTGATTTTCGTCTCGGATTCCCGCGCCTTTCGCAGCGAGGAATTGGTCGATTTCCACACCACCAGCCGCACCTTCTCGATGTATTATCCCGAGACCCGGCCCGGCTCCGACCGCTACACGGTCGTCTGCTCGCTCAACGCCCGGTACGACGACTGGAACCGGCTGTCGGCCGAGGCCTATGGGCGGGATAAGCAGCGGCTCGTCGATGAGTCGATCGCGGTCCTCGAGCGCTTCATCCCCGGGGTGCGGGCGAAGATCGATTGGGCCGAGGCGGCCACCCCCCGCACCATCGAGCATTACACGCGGCATTGGATGGGCACCTCGTTCGGCACGAAGTTCGAGGGCCTCAAGGTCTCCATGGACCTGCCGACCCATCTGCCCGGGCTGTACCACGCGGGCTCCGTCGGGATCATCATGTCCGGATGGCTCGGCACCATCAACTACGGCGTCATCACCGCCAACGGCATCGACAAATACCTTTTTTCTAGAAAAACCAGCCCCGTTGCCCCAGAAATGGAGGAGCCCCGCCTCGCGTCCTCCTGAACGGGAGGTTCCGGCAACCCGCCCCTGCATCCCCATGGAGCCTATCGAAAAGCTCATCCCCCACCGGCCGCCATTTCTCTTCGTCGACGAAATCGTCGCGGAGACCGCCGATACGCTGACCACCCGCCGCCGGGTGCGGCCCGATGAGGACTTCTTCAAGGGGCATTATCCGGGCAACCCCATCATGCCGGGCGTGCTCATCTGCGAGTCCGTGTTCCAGTCCGGCTGCGTTTTCCTCACGAAGCAGTTTGCCGCCAAGGGCGAGGATCCCGGCCACTACACGCCGGTGCTGACGCGCATCACCGAGGTCAAGTTCAAGAACGTGGTGAAGCCGGGCGACGAGCTCATCATCGAGGTCAAGCTGAAGGACCGCCTCGGCCGGTTCATGTTTATGAGCGGCTCGGTGCGCACCGCGGACCACCGCAAGGTTCTCACGGTGGACTTCGGGGTCGCGCTCGTCGAAACCCCCTCCAACGGCAGCGGGGAGGCCGCCGCCCACTGACCGGAGGGCCCCCTCCCGCCGCCCGGTCCCCGCCGCCATCCCCCCGCCATGAGTTTCCTGGGAATGTCCGGCCGGTCGTTTCTTGTCTTCGGCGTCGCCAACCGCCGGAGCGTCGCCTGGGCCGTCGGTCGCACCCTCGAGGAACAGGGCGCCCGGGTGGACTACAGCGATCGCTCGGAGGAGCGGAAGCGCTCGCTGGCGCCCCTGCTGGGCGCCCGGCCGGTCCACGTATGCGATGTCGAGGAGGAGGGCGCCGCCGCGCGCCTGGCCGCGACGGTCGGCCCGGCCCAGGGGCCGTTCGACGGCCTGGTCCATTCGATCGCATTCGCGAGTTACGCCGGGGGCGTCAAGCCGTTCCACGAGACCACGCGGGCCGATTTTCTCCAGGCCACGGCGATCTCGTGCTTTTCCCTGGTGGAGATCGCGCGCGCCTTTGCGCCGCACCTCCGCCCGCACGCCTCGGTCGTCACGATCGGGATCTCGTCGCTGCTCGTCACCCCGGACAACTACGGTTACATGGGGCCGGTCAAGGCGGCGCTGGAATCGACCGTGCGATTCCTGGCCAAGTCCTTCAGCGAGGGGAGCGAGATCCGCTTCAATGTCGTCGGGGCCGGTCCGCTCAAGACCAGCGCCTCCGCCGGCATCCCGGGATTCCTCCCGAGCTACCTCTACGCGGAGAAGATGACCTTCCGCAAACGCGCGCTCGCGACCCAGGAGGTGGCCAACGCCGCCGTTTTCCTGCTGAGCGAACGGAGCAGCGGCCTGAACGGCACGACGCTGGTGGTCGACGCCGGCCTGGGCAGCAATTATTTCGACAAGGAACTCATCCGGCTGGCCATGCGGCCGGAAGCGCCATAGCGCGGCTCCGCCGCAACCGCATGCCCATTTGGGAGCGGCCATTACGGATCCGGTGCCTTGGCCGCGTAGGGCCTGACCTTTAAAGCTTCAAGCTTCCGCTCGATGGCCGCCAAAAGGCGCAAAAGGCGCAGAAGAAGGAGCGGCCGTTGCAGATCCCGTGCCTCGGCCGCTTAAAGCTTAGCGCTACGGCGGACACGATGTCCGGTAGGCAAAAGTGATCGTTCGCTTCGGCGGGGGCCGTTGACGCGCTTATGAGCGCGCGAGAGACTCCGTGGTGGCCAGCCAATCGTCTGGTGCGTCATTGCGGCCCAAATTCGGTGTTGGGAATATCCCGGGCGGCCGCGCGGCGGATTTGTTTGGCGTTTGGACTTTTGGCCATTGAGATTTGGCCCGATGCGTTTCGAGAACGTCTGCCTTGAGTCGATCGCGGCCGCCCTCCCGGACGAGGTGTGGTCGTCGGCGGCGATCGAGGAACGTCTGCGCCCGCTCTACGAGCGCCTGCGCCTGCCGTTCGGCCGCCTCGAGTTGATGAGCGGCATCCGCGAGCGACGGTGCTGGCCCGCCGGCACCCGGCCGTCCGACGCCAGCGCCGCCGCCGGACGCGCGGTGCTGGCGCGGTCCGCGATCCGCCCGGAGCAGATCGAGGTGTTCATTCACGCGGCGGTGAGCCGCGACATGCTGGAGCCCGCCACCGCGGCCTTCGCCCACCGCAAGATCGGCCTGGGATCACGGACGCAGATCTTCGACGTTTCCAACGCCTGTCTCGGTTTTCTCAACGGCCTGGCCATCCTGGCGGCGATGATCGACGCCGGGCAGATCCGCTGCGGCATGGTCGCGGCCGGGGAGCATGGCCGCCCGCTGGTCGAGCGCACGGTGCGCCACCTGCTGGAGACGCCGCTTGACCGTCGCCAGATCAAGCCGTTCTTCGCCAACCTCACGATCGGCTCCGGTGCCGCCGCGGCCATCGTCTGTCATCGGTCGCTGGTGGCCGGACCCGTTCACCGGCTGCGGGGCGGCAGCAGCCTCGCGGCCACCGAGCACAGCGCGCTCTGCCAGGGTGACGCAGCCGACGGCGAGGGACTGGAGATGCAGACCGACTCCGAGCAACTCCTGCTCGCGGGCGTCGACGTCGCCCGGCGCACATGGGCGGCCTTCAAGGCCGAGACGGCTTGGAACGAGGCGGGCGTCGACCGGTTCGTGTGCCATCAGGTCGGCACGATGCACCGTCGCAAGCTCTACGAAGGGCTCGGGCTCGACGTGGCCAAGGACTTCTCGACCTTCGAGACCCTCGGCAACATGGGTTCGGTCTCGTTGCCGGTCACGCTGGTGCAGGCGGTGGAGGCGGGCGCGGTCACGCCCGGACACCGCGTCGGCCTGCTCGGCATCGGCAGCGGCATCACCTGCATGATGCTGGCGCTGGAGTGGTGAGCGCGGTCGGGCCCGCGCGGCTCCATTCCGCACCACTTATTTCCACTTATTGTCACTGATGTTTCCGGAATCGGCACATCAGAAGGGTAATCGACGGCGAGGCGTGAAAATGGACCCGGGGAATTGTCCTTGCGCGAATTGCCGATTTCGTCGGTTCCTCGTCTGATCAGTGGTTGTCCCCGCAAAAGTCATCGCCACGCGGGCCGATTCGGCTACACGAAGAGCTTGAGTGCCATCGTCTCCCGACATCCCTGGGCGTCCCCCGCTGCCCGACTGGCTGCGGCGGCTTTATCCCTTCGACCTCCACCGGCATGCCTGCGGTCCTGCTGGCATGAGCTATGTGGACGAGGGCCCGCGCGCGGACGAGGCGGTCCTGCTGCTTCACGGCAACCCCACCTGGTCGTTCATGTATCGCGACCTCATCCACGAGCTCACGGCGGCCGGCCGGCGTTGCGTCGCCCCGGATCACATCGGCATGGGGCTCTCCGACAAGCCGCGGGATTATTCCTACCGCCTCGCCACCCACGTCGACAATGTCGCGAGCCTGGTCGATCGGCTGGGTCTGCGGCGGGTGCACCTGGTGGCGCACGACTGGGGCGGCGCGATCGGCTGCGGCTGGGCGGCGCGTCAGCCCGACCGGGTGGGCCGGATCGTCCTCATGAACACCGCGGCCTTCCCCGCGCCGCGGATACCGTTTCGAATCAAGGTCTGCCGCACGCCCGGCGTTGGCGCGTGGCTGATCCGCGGATTGAACGCGTTCGCCCGGGCCGCGACGACCATGACCATGCACCGGCGGGACCTCGCGGCGGACGTCCGCCGCGGCTACCTTTTTCCCTACGACTCGTGGCAAAACCGCGTCGGGGTTGCGCGGTTCGTCGGTGACATCCCGATGCGGCGCGCCCATCCGAGCCGGGCACCGCTCGAGCAGATCGCCGCCGCGCTGCCCCGGTTTCGCGACCGGCCGGTCCTGCTCGCCTGGGGCGGCGCCGATTTCTGTTTCAACCGCTGGTTCTACAACCGCTGGCTCGAGGTGTTTCCCCAGGCGGAGGCGCACTTCCTGCCCGACGCCGGTCATTATGTCCTGGAGGATGCGGCGGAAGAATGCCGGGAACTGATCGGCGGTTTTCTGACGCGGCGTTGAGTCCGTTTCATGGGAAGCCGCGCGAGATCGTGACGCGTTGACCGGTCATTATCCGGAACCTTGCCCGCATTCGTGGGACTACAATTGGGTTATGCGCAGATATTCCGCACTCATCCTCGCCTCGGCGCTGGCGGTGGGTTTGGGAGCGATGGCTCCCGTCACTGCCAGCAAAAATATCGAGAAATCGAAGGTCGTCGGCCCTTATCGGATTGAACTGCAGGTTCTTCCGCCCGAACCGTTTTTCACCGCGGCCCAAGCCAGGGAAAATCATGTCGACTCGGGCATGCTGATCAAGGGCGGCGCCACCCCGGACCGGGTCAACTCACTGCCCAATCCCAACCACCACGTCATTGTTCACGTGTTCAATGAGAAGACCGGTCGGGCGTTGACGGACGCCCAGGTCAAGATCAGCTACCAGCCGGTGGATTCGATGGGCGATCCGCTGGGGATGGTCAATAAGCTCCCGGTGGTTGTGATGCAGGCGATTGGCAAGGGCCCGATGTCGACCCACTACGGCAACAACGTCTACCTCGTTCCGACCACCTACCGCATTGTCGTCCACGTTAACGGCAAGGTGGCCAAGTTCCGCGTCGCGGTGTAGGAGGCTTTGGCGATTCGTCGCCGCGCCTGAGGTCGGGCGGGTGCCGGCCGCGTGAAACCCGGTTCGACCCGGAACCAGCGGTCCCGGGCCCGGACTATGGTGGCGCTATGCGCACATATCCCGCACTCATCCTCGCATCGTCGATGGCCGTGGGCATGGCGGCGATGGCGCCCGCCCACGCCCGCAACGTCGAGCAATCGAAAACGGTTGGCCCTTATCGGGTCGAACTCCAAATCCTGCCGCCCGAACCCTTCTACACCCGGGCGGTGGCGAATTCGCAACACCCGGCCGACGGCATGCTCTTCATCGGCGGAGCCGTTCCGGTCCAACCCGATTCGGCCGCCCATCCGAACCACCACCTGATTGTGCAGGTGTTCGACCGAAAGACCGGCACGGCTGTGACCAATGCCAGGGTCACCTTGATGTACGAGGAACTCGGCGACCGGGGCCGCCCGGTGGGCATGGCAGTGACCGTGCCGGTGGCCACCATGCAGGCGATCGGCCGGGGGCCGAAGTCCACCCATTACGGTAACAACGTGGTCATCGGGCCCGGGACGTTCCGCGTCGTCGTGGTGGTGGATGGCCTCCAGACGGCGTTCACGGTCAAGGTGTGATCCTCGCCGCGAGGGCGGGGTCGTCTGAGGGCGGTTTCCGCCGGCTCGGGTGGAGTCGAGATGGCCGTCAGGGCGAAACGCCGTGCCGGCCCGGGGCGACGTGCTCTCGAGATCGGTTTGCGTCTGCCGGCTGATATCGGGCAAGGGTGGGGCACCCCTCGCCCCAGGGGCGGCGAGCCCACGAAGGTTCGCCGGGGATTTCTCCGCAACTGCGGAGACAAACGACGGTCAGTAACGATCTCCAGCCTTGTTGAGATAACGTCGTACGCAAAGGAAACGATCCATGAATCCCACGAGGCCCTCAATCGTAACGGCAGATGAAATCACCGGCAGGAGCCACGGGCTCTCTGCCCTGCGTCCGGCTGCGCTGGCAGTCGCTCTCACCCTCGGACTCGCGAATCCATTGTCCGCGCAGTTCTACCAAAAAACCTATCTCGACTCCGACCTGCCAAACCTGGCCGTCAACACCGACGCCAGTCTCATGGGCGCCTGGGGCCTCGCGCACCTGCCCACGAGTCCCTGGTGGGTCAACAGCACCATGGGCGGCGTCTCGCTGGTGTTCAAAGGCGACGGCACTCCGCTGCCGCTCGTCGTCACGATTCCCGGCCCCGCCGGGGTGCAGACGTCGATCGCCACCGGCATTGTCGCCGACCCGGACGGCAGCTTCAGCATGGGGACGAACGGGGTCGCGCACTATATCTTCGTGACCCGAAACGGCACGATCGCCGGCTGGAATTCGGGCACGACGGCGGTCACGGTCGTCGATCGCGCGCCTGACGCGGATTACACCGGCGTGACCATCGCACCGCAGAACGGCGCCGACATGCTTTACGTGGCGAACTTCGGGCAGAACCGGGTCGAGGTCTACGATGGCACCTTCGCGCCGGTGACGCTCCCCGACGGTGCCTTCGCCGACGATCGGGTCCCGCAGGGCTACAATGTCTTCAACGTCCAGCTGGTGGGCGACATGCTCTATGTGGCCTACGCTCCCCGCACCGCCCTCGACGCCTCGAAGGTCATCAGGCCGGGCGAGGGGTATGTCGACGTCTTCAATGTCAACGGCTCGCTGGTGCGCCGGTTGCGGCACGGGCGGTGGATGAACGCTCCCTGGGGCGTGACCCTGGCGCCGCCCAACTTCGGCAAGCTGAGCAACACGATTCTGGTCGGTATGTTCGGCAATGGCCGGATTGCGGCGTTTGATGCGATGACCGGCGAATTCCGCGGGCTCATGCGCGGATGGCACGGCAAGCCGCTCGTCGCTGCCAAGGGCCGCGGGCTCTGGGGCCTTGGATTTGGCAACGATGCGTTGGCCGGTCCGTCCACCACGCTCTATTTTGCCTCCGACGTTCCCGTGGGCGGGGTCATGCATGGCGTTTTCGGCACGATCACCGTCATGCCGCCGTCGGCCAATGGGATGAAGAACGGGCAGAATAACAACTGAAGTGGCGCTGCATTTGGGCCGGGCGCGCCGGTGTTCCACCCGGGATTGCCGGCGTGTCCGGCTCGTCTGCAGCCCCAAGAAGCCGCCGCCGAAGCGCGAAGCCGCGGGCGCGGCCGCAATCAGACATATTTTTTGCAGCCCGCCGGCTCGCGGATTTCACTCGTAGGCAGGAACCATATTTGCAACTTCCATGCGTCTCGGGCGTCCCCGGGGCCATGGAAGCCGCGAAGCACTCGACATCAGCACCGACTCCATTAGCGTCAATCACTCCCGATGAGCTACTATTTCATTTCCAAGCCCGACCCCCAGAATCCCCACCGTTGGATCTACAACATCGGCGTGCAGACGGCGGACGCCGTCACTCAAGCGTTGCGCGAGGCGGGGTATGACGTGCAGACGGTCCACACGACCGAAAGCGTCACGCCGTATCTCAACGAGGTGGACATCTACAAGGCCGGCGGATCACGCGAAGAGGTGGAGCGCATCATGGCCGCGGCCGACCCGGGACACCAGCCGGCCGAGGAACCAGTGAAACGCCATCGCCGCGCAGTCGGCCGCAATTAGGGACGATTTCCCCGGCCTCAAATTCCACGCCGGAAGGCGACGCGGCTTCGGGGCCGCTGCGAGCGGAGCCAGGAGCGGCTCCGCCGCCTTTTTTTGAGCGGGTTCGCCCGTCGAAGGCCGTGGCGGCGCGGCTTCCCGTGCCACCCCAGGTCGTCCACGCCGGCGCCTGCCGCCCAATCTCGGCCCGGAAGCGCGGGGCCTGCCTGGCGAACCGCGATCGCGCCATCAGGGCGCTCCGGTGGACAAATCGCCGGTTGCCAGGCTTCGGGTTCTCGTTCAGCTTCTGGCTTCCACCTCGGCCATGAGACGTATCTCCGCGTTGCTCTTCACGATTGCCGTCGCGCTGGTCTGGACCGGCTGCAGCACGCCGCAAGGACGGATCGGTCAGAATCCCGACGAGTTCAAGCAACTCTCACCGCTCGACCAGGCGCTCATCAAGCAGGGGCGGGTCGCCTATGGATTCACCCCCGCGATGGTGAAACTCGCCTTGGGCGAGCCCAAACGCGTCGAACACCCGGCGGCCGACCAGGAAGTCTGGATCTACGAGCAGGCGCCCCCGCCGAGCGCTCAAGGCAAGTCCAAGGGCAGCCACGACCAAGACCTGCTCGCGCGCTATGCGGCGCCGATCCAGAGCGTCACGTTCCAGGGTGGCAAGGTGATCGACTACAAATGAGGCGCGCCTCCGATGCGCGCGGGCTCGATCGGCCCTCCGGCCGCGGGGGCCTCCCCTGATGCCTTCGACTGACGGCGGCTATCGCGACCGCAAGATCGGCCTCATCGTCCTCGGGATACTCGAGGTTCTGCTCGGCGGTCTGTGTCTGTTGCTGGTGCCGGTGCTGCTTCTCGGCAATGCCGTTGCGGCCCAGCAGGGAACCGCCAAGGCGGCACCCATGGCCATCCTGCCCGCGTTGGGAATCTACGCGATGGCCGGCACGATCTGCATCACGCTGGGGCTCGGCTCGATTCTGGCCCGCCGCTGGGCGCGCGCGCTGTGGGTGTGTCTGTCCGGCGTGGGCCTGGTCATGGGCGTGCTGGCGGTTCCGTTCGCCCTCTACGCGACGGTGGTGGGCCTGCCCCGCGCCCTCGCGGCCAATGGCCAGCCGTCCATGCCGGCGGTGGCGCAATTGGCCGCGGTGGTGGTCATGATCGGGTTCATGCTGATATTCTACCTCGTGCTGCCGGCGGTACTTTTCCTGTTCTACCGCAGCCCCCATGTCCGGCGGACCTGCGAGGCGCGCGATCCCCAGGAGCGCTGGACCGATCGCTGTCCGCTGCCGGTGCTGGCGCTCAGCCTGTTCACCGGCCTCGGCGCCTTCATGGTCCTGTTCCTCCTGGGGCAGCGATCCCCGTTCCCGGCGTTTGGCGTGTTCGTGACCGGATCCGCCGGCGCCATCCTGATCGTGGCCTATTCGGCCGTCATGCTGTACGCGGCGATGGGGCTGTACCACCTGCGAGCGAGCGCATGGTGGATCCTGCTCGCGGTGACCCTGGTCGCGGGAATCTCCTGGATGATCACCCTGTGGCGGGCGGACCTGCCGGCGCTCTATCTGCAGATGGGCCTCACGCCGGAGATGGCGTCCCAGGCGGGTGACATGGCGCGGATGTTCAAGTGGGCGGGCCCGGTGATGTTCCTGCCGTGGCTGGCCTGGCTGCTGTATGTGCGGCGTTATTTCCCGCGCCCTGGAGCTGGCCAGACCGCGGAAGCCTCCGACTGATCAGATTTCCGGCGGACGACCTGCCGGTGTGGGGTAGGGCCCTGCGAAGGAACTCGCGTTCCGGCCTTTTGTTGTCCGGCGTCACTTCAAAACCCCGGAGGTGCCTCGAACGCGACGTCGGCCGTCCGATTTGTCGCGAGTCGTTCGCGGCTCATCGCCGGCCGCCGGCAAGCGCAAAAACAGACTGACGAAATCATCCGGCGAACCGACCCTCTCTTCGATCATCGGGTCTCTGTGGTGAATTTCAGCCCGCGTGCCAAGGCAGGTTCCCTGCTTAAAACGCCGTCCCCTGGACTTGTCCGGAAGAGGGGAAGCAGCCGACCCGAAAGGGAAACGAAGGGATTCCCGCCCGAGCGTCCGCCATAATGGCTCATACCAATATTAGTCATAATGCCAATTGTGCGTTGGCGAGCTCTCGGCAAATTTCCTGGTCCGTCCGGTTTCCCGGATGCTCCGGATTCCATCTTGGGGCCCGCTGCATCCGCCTCAGAACGAAACGTTGAACGCCAGACCCTCGCCGCCG
>JBJKRD010000556.1:0-3213 GCA_046704925.1 Opitutaceae bacterium
GCTCTCTCCTCGGCCAGGAGGGATCTGTCTGTGCAAATACTTTGGCGATCAATCTTCAGCCGGCTCTTGCCTGCCGACAACAGGCAGCACCGGGATGGCGGCAGCTTCCCCCTGGGGAACCGTCATCACACATCAAACAGCAAACCACAATGAATTGGTATTGCGTCCACACGAAGCCGCAGCGGGAACTGCAGACCGCGACCTACATTCAGGAGATGCTGGGCTTGGAGACGTATTTTCCGCGGCTCAAGCAGCAGAAGACGATCCGCCGGGTGCGCCGCATCGTCGTCAGTCCCCTGTTTCCCCGCTATCTGTTCTGCCGCTTTGACCCGGGTTTTCGCTACCGGGCGGTGCGCTACAGCCCCGACGTCATCGGCGTGGTCAGTTTCGGCGAACGGCCCGCCGTGGTGGACGACGCCATTATCGACGAACTCAGGGATTGGGCCGGCGAAGCCCTCGACGTGATCACGATTCAAGCGGGCCTGCGGGTCGGCGACCGGGTGGAAATCACCGACGGTCCCTTGCGCGGGCTTCAGGCCGTTATCCTCCACGAAAGAAGCGACCGGGACCGCGTGGCGGTTCTGCTCTCCCTCTTGGAATGCGGAGCCCAGATGACCATCAGCCGCTCGCAACTGGCCCGCGTTAGTTGATCCACAACCGCCACTTTCCAGCAATTACTGCTGCTCATTTGCATAACCATAACTCGTCATCTACAATTTTCCCGCTCGTGCCCTCCGAACACATCGAAATCCTCACAAACCAGGAACGCCAGGGTGAATCGGCTCTCCGTGAGCCGATGCCAACTTGGAAGCGCGCGGTTGATCTGCTGATCGCCCTCTCCGCGATGCCCGCGCTCGCCTTTTTCGCCCTGATAGCGACGATCGTCATGCGGTTCACCTCGCCCGGCCCCGTGTTTTTCCGCCAGGAGCGCGTCGGGTACCGCGGCCGGAGGTTCAAGATTTTCAAGTTCCGCACGATGGTTGTCGATGCGGACGCCAAGACCCACCAGGCGCACTGGGACCGCCTCATTCGCTCCAGCGTCCCCATGGTGAAGCTGGACGTGCGCGGCGATTCGCGGCTCCTGCCCCTGGGCTGGCTGCTGCGCGCCTCCGGCCTGGACGAGCTGCCGCAAATCATTAACGTCCTGCGCGGCGAGATGAGCATCGTGGGCCCGCGCCCCTGCATCCCGTACGAATACGAGCAGTACGACGAGGAACAGCGGGAACGCTTCAACGCCGTGCCGGGAATGACCGGGCTCTGGCAGGTCTCCGGCAAGAACCGAACCACCTTCGATGAGATGATCCGGCTGGACGTCCTCTATGCCCGGACCCGGACGTGGTGGCTGGATCTCAAGATCATCTTCAAGACTGTTCCCGCCCTGTTGCTGCAGGTCTACGACACGCGACGGCGGAAATTCACGCAGCCGCCGACCCGGAAGGCCGGTGCGCCCGTGTCGCGGCTCCGAGCCCGCGCCGAAGTCGATCGTTGACCGAAACCCGCTGGGTTCCGGGGCACCAGCATTCCTTTCCATCCGGAGGAAACACCATGAAAAAGCAGATCAATGTGGGGGTCGTCGGCTGTGGGTATTGGGGCCCGAACCTGGTGCGCAACTTTCGATCGTTGCCGGATTGCCGCCTCAAGATGATGTGCGACCTCAACGAAGACCGGCTGCGCCATCTGCGCACGCTGTATCCGGAGGTCGAGTGCGAGACCAGCTTCGATCACCTGCTGAACGGGGCCAACCTCGACGCCGTGGTCGTGGCCACTGCCGTCAAATTCCACCACCCGATGGCCAAGGCGAGCCTCCTCGCCGGCAAACACACCTTCATCGAGAAGCCCATGGCCATTTCGAGCGGCGAATGCGAGGAGTTGATCGACCTCGCCCGCCAGCAGGGCCTCGTGCTGATGGTCGGCCACACGTTCCTCTATTCCCCGGCCATCCGGAAGATCAAGGAGATCGTGGACAACCGCGATATCGGGGACATCCGCTACATCTCCGCGCGACGGCTCAACCTCGGTTTGTTCCAGAAAGACATCAACGTCGCCTGGGACCTGGCGCCGCACGATATTTCCATCATTCTCCACATCATGGAGGAGCTGCCCCACAGCGTGAATTGCCGGGGCTGCGCCCACATCACGCCGGGCATCGAGGACGTCGCCTCCATGAGCCTGCATTTTTCCAAGGAGCGGTCGGCCATCATCCACAGCAGCTGGCTCGACCCCCGCAAGGTCCGCGAGATGACCATCGTCGGCAGCAAGCGGATGATCGTGTACGACGACGTCGCCCCGCAGGAGAAGATCAAGATCTTTGACGTGCGCGTCGAGCGCCCGCCGCACTACGACACCTTCGGCGAATTCCAGTACGCCTATCATTACGGCGACATGTATTGCCCCTACATCAAGCAGGACGAGCCGCTGAAGACGGAGTGCCAGCATTTCCTCGACGCGATCCAGCGCCGGACCACCCCGCTGACGGACGGCAACCGGGGTCTGGACGTGGTCCGGATTCTCGAGGCCTCCTCCGAGTCGATGCGGCACGACGGCGCGCCTGTCGCCCTGACGACGACGCGCGGCGAAGCTCCGGCGACGGTTGCCGCCGCCCCGGCCGTCGCGGCGGTTAATTAGCTGCCTGCCTCCGGCCGCCGCCGCGCGGTCCCCGATCCGGCTCCGCCCTTCGGTTGGCGAAGCTCCCGCTGACCGGCCCCGAATTGCCTGCGGTCCCCGGGGCCCGCGTTTGCTTCCCTTATGAACCCCGCCCCCGTTCCCCACCGACAGATCGCCCCGGACGTCAAACTGGGCCGTGACGTCCGCATTTTCGGCTTCACCAACCTGTACGGTTGCGAGGTCGGCGACGAGTCCAAGGTCGGCACATTCGTCGAAATCCAGAAGGGCGCCCGCATCGGTCGGCGCTGCAAGATTTCCAGCCACACCTTCATTTGCGAAGGCGTCGTCATCGAGGACGAGGTTTTCGTCGGCCACGGCGTGACCTTTATCAACGATCGCTATCCGCACGCCACGAACACCGATGGCAGCCTGCAGACCGACGCCGACTGGCACTGCCAGCAAACCCTGGTGAAACGCCGCGCGACCATCGGCTCGGGTTCGACCCTGCTGGGCGGAGTGACGATCGGCGAGGGCGCCATGGTGGGGGCCGGCAGCGTCGTCACCAGGGATGTGCCGCCCGGCGCCGTGGTTGGCGGCAACCCCGCCCGG
>JBJKRD010000557.1:0-10731 GCA_046704925.1 Opitutaceae bacterium
GACGGCAGCACAAAGATGTCCGCCGCGTCGTACCAGTCGGCCGCGTCCCAGCGATGACCGAGGATCCGCACCCGTTCCGCCAGCCCGCGACGCACGATTTCGCGGGTCAGCTCCTCGCGTTGGTCCCCGTCGCCCGCCCAAACCAGGTAGACCTTTTCCGTCCCGGCCGGCTGCCGCAACCGCTCGAGCGCGGCGAGCTGCAGGGGAAAGCCTTTCACCGCCGTCAACCGGGCCGTGGTCAGACACACGACCGCGTCCTCCGGCAGGCCCTGCTCGCGACGCAGGCGCAGCCGGGTGGCGGCGTCGGGCGGGGCGAAGTACCGGGCGGGCCGGCCATAGTGGATGACCTGGCCCACTTCCGGCGGCGTTAGAAAGTCCCGGTGCAGCAGATCAAGATTCTCCTGCGAGACCGCGACCACCGCCTGCGCCGCGGCGTGCTGCCGCGAGAGCGCCGCCAGTCGCGTGGGAAAGTTCCGCGCCAGATAGGTCCCGGCGAATCCCACGACGACCACGTAGGGAATTCCCCGCTGCAGCGCGATCTCCCGGGCCGCTAAATTCGACACGGGACAACAGTCGCTGAATATGACCAGATCGGGCTTTTCGCGCTCCAGGATCCGCCCGGGCGTTTCCGCGTCGTCCAGGGTGCGGGCGAACTCCTGGCCCGGATCGAAACCGAGCCAGCAATGGCGGACTCCCCGCTCGCTCTGCTCCCGCACCAGCGGGCTCCGACTCACCGGCTGGACGCAGGTGACGCGGTAGCCGGCGGCGGCGAGGGCCAGCAGCAGGCTGTGATTGTACTGCGCCACGCCGCCCCGCTCGGGATCATCCGTATAGACGAGCACATGTTTGGCGCCGGCTCCGCCGTCGCCCTCGCGGGACGTTTCCGTCCACGCGCCGACCCGCGGGTCGTCCGGCGCGAGCGTGCGGATGACCTCCCGCGCCTTCGCCAAGAGGTCGCGGTCGCCCAGTTTCGCCGCGAGTTCGCCGACGAGGAGCCAGACTTCCAGCTTCCGCCCGTCGATCCGCAGGGCGGTCTTGACCGCCGCGAAAGCGTCCTTCAGCCGCCCGGCGAGCAACAGAGCCTGCGCCAGTTCGCCCCAGAGCTCCGCCTCGCCTGCGCCGGCCTGCACACAGGCCAGGAGATAATCCACCGATCGCTCGACCCGGCCGCGCGCGGCCAGAGCCTTCGCCATGAGGCGGCGGGCGGCAAAATCGGCCGGCTCCGCCCCAAGCACCGACCAGGCGGCGGCCGCGGCCGTTCCCGGTGCGCCCGCCGCCAGTTGGCGGACGCCATCGGCAAGCGCCGCGCGCGAATCCGCCACCCGCGACACCTGCAAGGGCACCTCGGATCGGCGGAACGCATCGCGCCCCTTGGCGACCAGCTCATCGAAAGCCGCCTCCAAAAGGGCGCCAAACGCGTCGCTGTGCGCCAACGTATCCAGGAAAATGGGCGTTCGTTCCATCGCCCGCCGGATCCTGGCGCCCGCCGCGCGCCGCGATCCGGCATCCGTCGCCAGTCCAACTGCCAATGCCCGGTATGCGGCTTCGTCGCGGGCGATCAGGTCGTCCAACCCCAGACTGCGCAGCAGGGCGCCGCCCATCCGCGACCGGAAGGTGTCGCCTTCCCACACCACGACCGGCAAGCCGGCCTGTAGCGGGTCCACCAGCGAGTTGACCCCGCCGAACGGATAGGTGTCCAGATAGAGGTCGCCGACGCGCAGCAACTCCGTCACGTCCGCGCGGGATGGAAAGCGCGCCGTCGACACGATCAGGCGGTCCGGGGCGACGCCGCAGTCCGACAGGGTCCGGTCGAACTCGGCACAAAAGCGTTTGACCGGATAACTCGACGACCAGTTGGGGTTGAACGGATGCACCAGCAGCCGCGAGTCCGGCACGAGCGCGAGGATCTCGGCCCAGACCTCGCGCATTTCGGGAATGATTTTGAAATAGTTGGCCGCCGTCACGAAGACCACCGCGTCACTGGGGATGCCGAGCGCCTCCCGGGTCCAGGCGGTCGTGGCCGGCTGGGCGTCGGCTTCATAGTTGAAGGCGTGCGCCGGCCCGGGCAGCAGGCCGAGGCGCTCGGTGAAGCGCGCCGGGGCGCCGGGACTTTCGGTGAGCGCGCCGGAGACATACAGGTCCACTTCGGGCAGACCGGTCGTGGTGCACGACGAGTTGTTGACCACCTGCAAGGGAGCCACCCGGTGCAGGGCGAGCTGCGTAACCTCGTTGCAGACCGCCGTGAGGTTCGTCCCGAAGACGACGATGTCGAGCGCCGCCGCGCACAATTGCCCAAGCTGGGCGCCCAAGTCGCCGGAAAGCACCGCGAAATCGGTCGCCCGACCGCGGGCGTATCGCTCCAGGGGTGAATCGGCGGACTGGTGGGCAAAAAGCAGCACCTCGAACCGCTCCGGGTCCAGGTGCTCAAACGTCGGCAGCGTGGTGTAGGTCTCGGTCTGCGGCCCGAATTGCCGGTTCACATCGCCGACTCGCTGACGCCGGCCGGCGCGCGGATGCGCGGGCAACTCGGTACCCGCTCCGGCGCCGACGGCGGCGGTCAGAATCCGTCCGCGCAGCTCGTAGTGTTCCCGCAACGAGTCCCCCGAAAAATAGAGTGGAATGCAGTTGCCGGTTCGGCGGAAGGTGTGGAGGGCCGATCGCACCGCCGCGGAACCGCGATTGCGCTCCACCGCCCGTGCCAGTTCCCGCAGACGGCGCAGCTAGTGACGGCCGTATTCCGCCGCCTGGCCGCAGGCGACAAATCCCTGCGGGGCGTGGAACAAATAAGCGGTGTACGATGCCCACAGCCACCCGGGAACCTCGTCGAGCGCCGGTGCGCCGCGCCACTGCCAGGCCGGCACCAGCACCAGGGCGGCCAGCAGGCCCGGCCAGCCCCGGCTGCGACAGGCTTCGGCGAGCGCGACATCCTCCCGGGTGGCCGGCAGGTCGGACACGCCTGCACCGGCATGCACCCGCAGAAGGTCCAGAATGGCGGCGATCTCGCCCTCCGCCTTGCGAGCCGGCGACCAGGCCGCGATCGTTTTCGCCGCGGCGCGTCGGCAGGCGACGAGTTGGTCCACCACGGCCGGATCGCCGGGGTCCTCCGCGTAGGCGGCAATGGCTTGTTCCGCGGCAACCCGCAAAACCGGCCACGACGCGGCCGGATCCGCGGCCTCACCCCGAGTCTGCTCTTTGGCGACAGGCATGCCCAATCGCAAGCAGGCGACGCGCCAATCGGCGAACCAGGCACCCAATACCCATCGGTTCAACGACTAAGGGAAGACCCGGCAGCGGCGGTTTTGCTGCGCGCGAGCCGCCGCCACTCGGAATGGGAAAGAAATGCCGGGCGCCAAAAATAGAAGGGCCCCCGCCCAAAAAACGACGGGGGCCTTCTATGGGACAAACCACGAGCGGCTTGGCGCGTTTTACTGCAGGAGTTTCAACGCGATTTGCGAGCTCTGGTTGGCCTGCGCCAGCATCGCGGTGCCGGCCTGGACCAGGATGTTCCAGCGGGCGAGCTGGGTGGACTCCTGGGCCACGTCCACGTCGGTGATCCGGCTGTTGGCGGCTTCCAGGTTGGCCTGGTTGACCGTCAGGACTTCGGAGGCGAAGCCCAACCGGCTCTGCTCGGCGCCGTTGTTGGCGCGCATCGTCGCGACGTTCTGGATCGCGTCGGTGATGTCGCTGAGGCCGATATCGCCCAGTGACCCGATGCCGGAGGCGGTCAGCACACCGACCCCCGTGGACGTCGAGGACAGGTCCTTCGAGGACACATCCACCGTCTGCGTGCCGTCTTGCGACACCGCGACCGTCAGGCCCGCACTGGACCCGAACAACGAGACGCCGTTGAAGGCTTCGCTGGTCAGCGAGGTCAGCTGGCTCTGCAACTGCGTGAACTCGGCGTCATAGTTCGCCTTGTCGTTGGCGTTCTTGGTGGGATCCTGGTACAGGGTCTCGAGTTCCGACATGCGGTCGAGCACCTCGCCAGCCACCTTGAGCACCCCGTCTTGCGCCTGGAGGTACGAGACGGAATTCCCGATGTTGTTGTTGGTCGCAGCGGACCGGGTGGCCGCGGCGGACAACTTCATCGAGACCGCAAGGCCGCCTGCGTCGTCGGCCGGGCTCACGATTTTCGAGCCGCTCGAGAGCCGGTTGAGGCTCTTTTGCAGCGATGCGTTGGACGCGGCGAGATTGTTGGCGGCAATCGTCGCGGCGTAGTTTGTGTTGATGACTACTGACATGGTCTTTCCTTGAACTAATGCGACTTCCGTAGTCGCCACGGTCCGGGGAAGCATCGGCGCCCGGGCCCGCCGTCTGGGGCGGAAGCCCCAAAAACCGATCGCGCCTGCGTAAGCGCGAAAGTGGGAGGCCAGTTCAGAGAACAAAACCGCTCAGTCCGGCGTGACCCGTCCGAGGGTGGCAGGATCCGGGATGACCGGACCCTGCGAAAAGCGCGGGGCGGCGCCCCGGAAATTACTGCAGCAGCTTGAGGGCGATCTGCGGACTCTGGTTGGCCTGGGCCAGCATCGCCGTGCCGGCCTGGACGAGGATGTTCCAGCGGGCGAGCTGGGTGGATTCCTCGGCCACGTCCACGTCGATGATCCGGCTGTTGGCGGCCTCCAGATTGGCCTGGTTGACCGTCAGGACCTCGGAGGCGAAGCCCAGGCGGCTCTGCTCGGCGCCGTTGTTGGCGCGCATGGTCGCGACCCGCTGGATCGCATCCGTGATGTCGGTCAGCTGCACGTCGGCCAGGGTGGCGACGTTCGTGTCGGTGAGCACCCCGACGCCCGACGCGCTGTCCGCCAGGTTCTTCGCGGTGATCACGACGGCCGTGCTCCCGTCTTCCGCCACCGGAACCGAGAGGCTGCCGGTGCCGAACAGGGCCACGCCGTTGAACGACTCACTGGTCAGCGACGCCAACTGGCTCTGCAATTGCGAGAACTCGGCGTCGTAGTTGGCCTTGTCGTTCGTGTTCTTGGTCGGGTCCTGGTAGAGGGTTTCGAGCTCTCCCATGCGGTCGAGGACCTCGCCGGCCACCTTGAGGACGCCGTCCTGGGCCTGCAGGTACGAGACCGAGTTCCCGATGTTGTTGTTGGTCGCGGCGGAGCGGTTGGCCGCGGCGGACAACTTCATGGACACCGCGAGGCCGCCGGCATCGTCGGCCGGACTCACGATTTTCGAGCCGCTGGAGAGCCGGTTCAGGCTCTTCTGAAGCGAGCTGTTGGACGCTGCCAGGTTGTTCGCGGCGACGGTGGCCGCGAAGTTCGTGTTGATGACGACAGACATGGTATCTTCCTTGATCCTGCGAGCGACGTCCGTGTCGCGAACGAGACCGGTGGGGGGCGCCGGTCTGCGCCGGCCAGGCGATGGGAGTGCCTGGTTGCCGGAGAAAAACGGCCGGCCCGCGAAAAACCTTAGCGCGTTTCCCCACCTTTTTTCCGCCCTCAAGTCGGGCCGCCCCCGTGCCGATGGACCGGGGGAGGACTCTTTCCGACCATGGCCGGCATCAATGTTTCCGGGCTCATCAACGGCTCCTTCGACTGGCAGACGATGGTCGACCAGCTGATCCAGGCGGACAGCGCCCCGATCACCCGGCTGCAGGCGCAGCAGTCGACCAACAACCAGATGATCGACAGCCTCACCCAGTTGCAGGGGAATCTGACCGACCTGCAGACGGCGGCCCAGGCGCTGTCGGACTCATCCCTTTTCACCCAGCGCACCGCCACCGCCACCGACCCGTCGTGGAAGGTGACCGCGGCCGGTGGCACCGTCGCCGGCACGTTCGCGATCAACGTCCAGAAGCTGGCCACGGCCGCGCAGCTCCAGGGTGCGGGCGACATCGCCGCGGGCCTCGCGCCCACGGGCGATGTTTCCGGGCTCACGCTCGCCTCGCTCCCCACCGCGACGGCCGTCACCGCCGGCACGTTCACAGTCGACGGCCGGCAGGTCACGGTCGCGCTCACCGACTCGCTGCAGGATGTCTTCGACAAGATATCCACCGCCACCGGCGGTCTGGTGACCGCGAGCTACGATGCCACCAGCGACGCCATCACGCTGGCCAGCGGCGATGGCAGCGAGGTGCTGCTCGGCGCGGCGAACGACACGAGCAACTTCCTGTCGGCCATGCGTCTCGGGAACAACCAGACCGGCACGGTCACCAGCGCGGGCGCGCTGGGGGCGGCCGCCCTGAACGTCCCGCTGACCGACGCACGCCTCAGGGCCGCCATCACCGCCGTCGACGGCTCCGGCAACGGCTCGTTCACCGTCAACGGCGTGACGATCGCGTACAACGTCAACACCGATTCCCTCGCCACCGTCTTGGGCCGCATCAACGCCTCCACCGCCGGCGTCACCGCCAGCTATGACGCCACGGCCGACCGGGTCATCCTCACCAACAATACGACCGGGGACATCGGCCTGGGTGCCAGCGAAGCGGCGGGCGGCCTGCTGGGGGCGCTCGGCCTGGATGCAGGCCCCACCTTCATCCACGGCACGAATGCCCAATTCTCCGTCAACGGCGGCCCCACCCTTTCCAGCGCCAGCAATACGCTCGACGGCGCCGCGTTCGGGGCCCCGGGCCTCTCCGTGCAGGCGGGCTCCGCCACCACCCAGACCGTCACGGTGGCGGCCAATACCGACGCGATGAAGTCCGCGATCCAGGATTTCATCGACAAGTTCAACGCGGTGCAGGACTACGTCGACAGCCAGACGAGCATTTCGGTCGATTCGACCGGCAAGGTGCAGGCAGCGCTGCTCGCCGGAAACCACGAGATCCAGAACTGGGCCGACCAGTTGCGGACGGTGGCTTTCGCCCAGGTGCCGGGGCTCAGCGGCACCCTTCAGCGCCTGGCGGACCTCGGGATCGATTTCAGTTCGACCAGCTCCGATCTCTCCATCACCGACAGCGGCAAGCTGGACGACGCCCTGCAGAACCACGGAACCGACGTCGCCGCCTTTTTCGACACGGCCACCAACGGCTTCGCCGCCAAGTTCAACACCTACGTCAACAGTCTGCTGGGCGCCTCGGGCCCCTACTACACGCAGACCGACACGCTGAACCGGCAGAATGCTTCCATCGACACGCAGATCGCCGCCCTGCAACGCCAACTCGACCAGGAGCGGGCGATGCTGACCGCCAGTTTCGAGGCCATGCAGACCGCCCAGGCGAATGCCAACGCGCAATCGCAGGTGCTCACCAACGCTTTCTTCAACACCACCAACAGCTCCACCTCCAACTCCAAGAGCTGACCGGCCTCCGACCATCCCACCGTGAACACCCGTCTCCGTTCCCTGCGCTCCGGCTGCCGTTGGCTCGGCGCCGCGATCCTGGCGGGCCTTGCCGCAGGCTGCGCCAGCCTGGGGCACGGTCCGCATCCCGTGGTCCAGGGTCCGCTCTTCACGCCCCGCAATTACACCGGCGTGGCCCAGTTGCCGTCCAGTCTGCGGCGGGTGGTCCTCCTGCCGGTGGCCGGCGCCGACAGCATCCCCGCCGAGACGCTCGCCGCGCTCGATCCCGTGATGGCCGCCGAGCTGCAATTGCAGGCGCGCTTTGAGGTGGTGACCCTGGATGCCGCGACCCTCGAGCGCCTCACGGGCCATGCCCGCCTGCTCTCGTCGGCCGCGCTGCCCCCGGATCTTCTCCCCACCCTGGCGCGCGCGTCGGGCGCCGACGGCGTCATGTTCGTCGACGTGACGGCGCTGTCCGCCTATTCCCCACTGGCGCTCGGGCTGAAAGCCCGGCTGGTTTCGGTTTCCGACGGCGCCGTGCTATGGGCCTTCGACCAACTGTTCACGACCGGCGATCCCACGATGGCGGAGTCCGCCCGCCGGTACGACCGGGTGCGGCATCCGGCGCGCGACGGTGATCTCAGCTTTACGGTGCTGCAATCCCCGGTCCGCTTCGGCG
The DNA here is from genome assembly GCA_046704925.1 of Opitutaceae bacterium. Classification (GTDB taxonomy): domain Bacteria; phylum Verrucomicrobiota; class Verrucomicrobiia; order Opitutales; family Opitutaceae; genus Fen-1467. Next base: position 7,907 of record JBJKRD010000557.1, read on the forward strand.
AATACGCCGCCGCCGCCACCTTCGCCACCCTGCCGCCTCGCTGATCCCAGCCAAGGCCGTCCCCCCCTTTTTCCGCTCAAGTTTGCCAAAGCCGCGTCGATGTTAATCCCGGAAAAGATGGCGTCTCCCGGTTGAAGCCCGACCGTCCGCCGACGCCCGGCTCTCATGATTCCTTCCTCCTCCAGACTAGACCCGACGATCCAGGCCCAGGCGCTTGCGGCCGCCGACCGGGCCGCGCCCCCGAAGGCGGCCACCCCGGCGGAGCACCTGTCGCGGCCGGGGGTCGAGGCGCTGCGGACCGCCCTGCAAAGCCAGCCCGAAGTGCGCCCCGAGGTGGTGGCACGTGGCCGGGCGCTCGCGGCGGATCCGGCCTATCCGTCGTCCGCGATCCTCCAGGACATCAGCCGCCGGATTCTGCAGTCGCCCGACCCGGCGGAGGATTCGGGCGTTTGAACCCCATGGTGGCCGGAACTTACGCCCGGGCGTACCAAACGCAGTCGGTCCTGACCGCCAGCCCCGGGCAGCTCGTTCTCCTGCTCTTCGACGGCGCCCTCCGCTTTCTGGCGCTGGCGCATGCCGCCCTGGAGACCGACGTCCGCGATCCCCGGCGCATCGAGACGGTCAATACCAACCTGCTGAAGACCCAGAACATCGTCGCCGAGCTGCAAAGCGGACTCAACCGCGAGGCGGGGGGACAACTGGCCGTCACCCTCGACCGTCTCTACGACTATTTCAACCGCCGCCTGCGGGAGGCCAACCTCAAGAAGGAGCTGCCTCCGGTCGTCGAAGTGGAACGCCTGCTGACGGCGCTGCGGGACGCCTGGGCCGAGATGCTGCACAACGGCGGCCACGACCACGACGCCTCCCACGACTACCGGAGCGTGGCCTGATGGAAACCGACCGGGGGCGCTGCCTGCGACTGCTCGGCTCCGTCGAAACCCTGGTCGGGGCGGAGAGTTTTGCGGCGTCGCGGGACGATTGGCACGAGGTCGCGGCCATGCAGCAACGGGCCGCACCGGCGATTGCCGGTCTGGGCGAGCTGCTGGCCGCCCACGCGCTGACGCCGACGGAGGCCGCGGTCCTGGCGTCGCGTTTTCACCGGTTGCAGGAGCAGCATGCCGCCATCATCGCCCGCGCCGAAGACCGGCGATCGCGCCTCACCGAGCGCCTGGCCACCGTCGACACCGCCGCCGGCCGCCTGGCCGGGATGCGACGGGCCTACGGACAACGGCCGGCCGGCCGCGAGCCGGTGCTGCGGCGCTCGGCCTGACGGGTCTCAACCGGTGGCCGCCAGCGGGTTCTCGCCCGCCCCCGCCGGCATGCGATCCAGCCAGGCCCGGGCGAGGCGGCCGGCCTCGGCCTTCCAGACGGTCTCCGCCGTGCCGAAAATGTCCACCCCAACCGACGGCGGCGCCACGTCCCACGCGAGCGACGCCCGGAGGCAGGCCCGTCCCTCGGCCGTCGTGAGCTGCTGCAGCTGGATGTTTCCCCTCCGCTCCGCTCCGTCCGCCGCCGGCAGGCGCACGTTCATCCGCGCGATTCCCTTCCGGTAATCCACGATCCTCGTGGTCGTCAGCTCGCGGCCGGCCGGCAACGCCGGACCGGACCGCAGCGCGTTTTCGATGGCGGACAGAAACGAAAGGAGGCGGACAGACATGAGGAGCCGCCCGCGGAATGCGGGCGTATTTCCGTATCGGCACGGCGGCCGGGGCGCTTGAGTCCCCTCTTGCGACAAGTCAACAAAAATGCGGCTAAACCCGGTGCGATGTGTGTCGATTTTCTCCTACCCCGTTCGCCGCTCCGGTTTTCCGGATTCTGCTGCAAATTCTCGATCGTTTTCCGCGACTTTTTATTGAATCCGATCAGGAAATCGCAAATCCTCTGCGCCTCCCCCCGGGCCGTACCCCGCCCCTTTTCCAACTTCGAACACCATGCCGCTCGAAAAGATTCTCGTACTCGACGACGATGCTCTTATTCGCAACCTTTTCGCCCAGATCCTGCGCGCTTACAGTGTCACCGCGGTGGGCACGGTGGCCGCAGCCGAGGCATTGGTGCGACGGGAACCTTACGATCTGATCTTCTGCGACGTGCGGCTGCCGGACGGCGATGGCGAGGAGTTTCTTGACCGGGTCAGCGTCCTGCCCGAACGGCCGCCGGTCGTCATGATGACCGGACACGGCACGGTCGAAAGCGCGGTCGCCTGCATGCGCGCCGGCGCGTTCGATTACCTGATGAAACCGTTTGGGGTGCCGCAGATCGAGCAGGCGCTCAAGCAGGTCGAGACCGCCCGGCGCCTCGCGAGCGTCAATCGTTACCTGCGGGAGCAGCACGGCTCCGAGCTGGACCTGGTGGGCAGCAGCGCCGCCATGCAACGCCTGCGGCAGGTGATCGCGCGCGTGGCGCCGACCGACGCCACGATCCTGATCACCGGCGAAAGCGGTGTGGGCAAGGAGATGGTGGCCCGCGAAATCTGCCGGCTGGGCTCCCGGCGCGAACAGCCCTACATCCAGGTGAATTGCGCGGCGGTGTCGGCTTCGTTGATCGAAAGCGAGTTTTTCGGCCATGAGAAGGGCGCGTTCACCGGGGCGAGCGACCGGCGCGAGGGACGTTTTGAGCTGGCCGACCGCGGTACGCTGCTCCTCGACGAGGTCAGCGAAATTCCGGTGAACCTGCAGGCCAAGCTGCTGCGCGTCCTGCAGGAGCGGCAGGTCGAGCGGGTCGGCGGCAACAAGACCATCAAGATCAACGTCCGTATCATCGCCACCTCCAACCGCGACCTCCGGCACTACGTGCAGGCGGGCTCCTTCCGGGAGGATCTCTATTAC
>JBJKRD010000558.1:0-3858 GCA_046704925.1 Opitutaceae bacterium
TTCGACGCCGCCAAGTGGTTCACCATTGGATTCTGCGCCTGGCTGGCCTACCTGGGCGAAGGGGGAGGTTTTCACTTCAACTACAATTTCGGCGGCGGCGGCCGGGGCGGCACGGCCGAAATCCATCAGGCCGCCGAGCACTTCCGCCACTTCCTCCTGGGCAATCTCTTCTGGATCCTGCCGCTGGCGATCGCGCTGGCGGTCTTTTCCCTGGCCCTGGGTGTGCTGCTGGCCTGGTTGCACAGCCGCGGCGAGTTCATGTTCCTGCATTGCGTCGCGCGCAATCGCGCCGACGTCGCCTGGCCGTGGCGGACGTACGCCCGCGAGGGCAACAGCCTGTTCTGGTTTCGCCTGATCCTGGGCGGCGTCACCCTGGTGGCCGTCCTCCCGCTGGCCCTGTGGTGCCTGATGTTGATCTACGGGATGGCCCGGGCCGACGTCTGGGACGTCCACGGCGTCCTGAATCTCGTGTGGTCGGGGCTGGCGCTGGTCGCGGTCGGCGTGGCGGTCGGCATCGTGCGCCTGCTCACGTCCGACTTTGTCGTGCCGATCATGCTGCTGCGGCGCTGCGGCGTCCTGAACGCTTGGACGGAGTTGCTGCATCTGGTGGCCGCCAATTGGGGTCGATTCATCCTCTACCTGCTCTTCCAAATCGTGCTCGCCCTGGCGATCGGCGTGGCGATCGTCCTCGTGGTGCTCCTCACCTGCTGCCTCGCCGGCTGTCTGCTGGTGCTCCCCTACCTCGGCACGGTGGCCTTGCTCCCGGTGCTGGTCTTTCGCCGGGCGTACTCCCTCCACTACCTCGCCCAATATGGGGGGATATACGACGTCTTCGCCCCGGCGGCCGGCCCGGCGCCCGCCTGACCGCCCCCGCGGCGCCGGCCGTCAAGCCCGCGGGTGGGCGCGGGCGTAGACGCGCTGCAGATGGGCGGCGCTGACGTGCGTGTAGATCTGCGTCGTGGCCAGGTTGACGTGGCCGAGCAGTTCCTGCACGAGGCGCAGATCGGCGCCGGCGTTGAGGAGATGGGTGGCGTAGGAATGCCGGAGCTTGTGCGGTGTGAGGTCGCCGGGCAGGTCGGCGAGTGCCAGGTACTTCTTGAGGCGCAGCTGCACCTGACGCACCGGCAGGCGTTGGTGGCGGGGGTTCACCAAGACCGGAGCGCCGGGCGACCGGTCGCGGGCGAATCCATCCCGCCAGCGCACCAGGACGGCCAGCGCAACCCGCCCCAGCGGACAAAGGCGCTCCTTGCCGCCTTTGCCCAGCACCCGGGCGACCCCGCGCTCGAAATCGATCTGCCCGTAGTTCAACCCCACCAACTCGCTGACGCGCAGGCCGCCGCCGTAAAGCAGTTCCATCATCAAGCGGTCGCGCCAGGCGGTGAAGGCATCCAGGACGCCGTTTTCCAGCAGGCGTTGCGGGCCGGCCAGCAGATTCACCATCTGTTTTTCGGTGAGAAATTTGGGCAGGGGCTGATCGAGCCGCGGCAGCGGCACCCCCGTCAGCGGATTGCGGCGGAGACGGCCGCGCCGCAGCCAGAACCGAAAGAACGCCCGCAATCCGGATACATGGTTGTGCAGCGTGCGCCGGCTGAACCGGCGCTGCCCTTCGATGACAAAATCGCGCAGTTCCCGCGCGCCCAGCCGCCCCAGGCCGCGGTCGGCCAGCCCCGCACCGGCCAGCCAGCGCCAAAAGTCCTCGAACGCCTGGCGGTAATTGCGCACAGTGTAGCGCGAGTAACGGCGCTCCTTCGCCAGGTGTTCCAGGAACGGCGCCAGCCATTCGCGCACCACCTCGGGCGGCAGGGCCACCGCCGGCATGCGAGACGCGGGATCCATCGCCAAAGGCTAGGCGGAATTCCGCGGTCGGGAAATCAAGAATCGCGCGGGACCTCCGGGGCCAGCCCGGGGCTTCCGCCGTTGGCGGTCGGGCGCCGTCAAGGTCCGGCGGGCGGGCCGGATCCGTGCTCACGCAGGCGCTTTTCGACCGCGACCACCACGCGCGCGGTCTCCTGCCGCAACGCCCCCTCGGGATCCAGCCCCTTTTCCCGGGCCGCGGCGGCCCATTCGAAAAGCGCCCGGCCCAGGGAGGCCGGCGTGAGGTCGGCCGCCAGGCGCCGGACCCGGTCCGCATCGACCTCGCCGTCGGCCGGGAGCCGTTTCTGCTGGATCTGCTTCCAGACCGCCTCCGCGTGCATCAACGCGGGCAGCCGGGGCGGCAGGTGCTTGAAAATCTCCGCGTCGGGCCGGCCGGCCGCCTGTTTCTCTTCGCGCTTGATGGCATCCCACTGGACCAGGACTTCGTCCGCGGTGTGAAGCCGGTTGGGACCGAACACGTGCGGGTGGCGGCGGACCAGCTTCTCGTTGATTTCGCGCGCCACGTCGTCGAAGTCGAAGGCCTGTTTTTCCGCCGCCAGCTGGGCGTGGAACACGACCTGCACCAGCACGTCGCCGAGCTCCTCCCGCATGTGCGGCAGGTCCATCCGGTCGAGCGTGTCAAGCAGCTCGCTGCACTCGTCGATGAGGCAGCGGGCCAGGGTCTGGTGGGTCTGCTCCCGGTCCCAGGGGCAGCCGTCGGGCGCGCGCAAACGGGCGACGGTGGCGCGGAGTTCGTCGATGGCACTCATGTGAGGGGCTTAACCAACCACGAAATCCGGGCCGGACACAAAAAAAATGATTTCCCTTTTCGCGGGCTTCGGGTGTTTCGTGGGGGCCGATGGACAAGCTGACCGAGATCCTGGCGCACAAACGCCGCGAACTCGCGCCGCGGATCCGCCCGGTGACGGAAGCGGAGCTGGCGCGGGCCGGCGCCGCGTCGCCGCGGCCGCCGCCGTTTGCCGCCGCCCTGCGCCGCGCCGACGGGCGGCTGGGCGTGATCGCCGAGATCAAACGGCGTTCCCCCTCGGCCGGGGCGATCAGGACCGATGCCTCCGCCACGGAACAGGCGGTCCTCTACCGCGCGGCCGGCGCCGATGCGTTGTCCGTCTTGACCGACCGGGAGTTTTTCGGCGGCAGCCTCGACGATTTGCGCGACGTGGCCGACCGCCTGCGGACGCCCCCGGCCGGCCCGCTGCCCTGCCTGCGCAAGGATTTCATGGTGCATCCGCTCCAAGTGCTGGAGGCGCGCGCTGCCGGCGCAAGCGCGATCCTGCTGATCGTCCGGGCGCTCACCGACGAGGAGATCAAGGTCCTGGCGGCGGGCGCCGCGACCGCCGGGTTGGAAGCGTTGTTCGAGATCCACGACGAGGCCGAGCTCGAGCGGGCCGTCCGCCACGGGGCGCGGATCATCGGCGTGAACAATCGGGATCTGCGGGTCTTCCGCACGGACCTGGTCCTCAGCGAGCGGCTGATTCCGCGATTCCCCCGCGAGGTCATCGCCGTGAGCGAAAGCGGCATCGCCACGGGTGCCGACGCCGCCCGCGCGCGGGCCGCCGGCGCCGACGCCGTCCTCGTGGGCGAGGCGCTGATGAAGGCGGCGAATCCCGCGTCGCTGATCGCCGAATTCAGGAACCGCTAATCTGCGCCCATTCACGCTCATTCGGCCCGATCGTCCGGATCGCCCTATTTTCCCATGATGCACCAGATGCGGGCCGCCGCGGCCCTGCCCCACCGCCGCGCGAATTAGGGTCGATTGGCGGTTTCAACCATGCCCCTTACCCCGACCGCAACCCGCGCCCTGCTGGCCCGCCTGGGTCAAACTCCGCGGCGCTTCCTGGGCCAGAACTTCCTGGTCGACGGCAATATCGTCCGCAAATCGCTGGAGCTGGCCGAAGTCAGCCCGGGCGACACCGTGGTCGAGATCGGTCCCGGCCTGGGCACGCTCACCGACGCCTTGCTGGCGGCGGGGGCGGAGGTCTGGGC
>JBJKRD010000559.1:0-22212 GCA_046704925.1 Opitutaceae bacterium
GGCTGCGGGCGGTCGCGGGTGCCGCCATGCTGCAATCGCTCTCATGCGCCGCGGCGCCGCGGGTGCTTCGCGTTTGGAGCCACCAAGGTCAGGCGGCGGAGAATCAGGCGATGCGGCAGATGGTGGCGGCTTTCAATGCCGCTCACGCCGCGGCGGGTTTGCGCGTGGACATCGCGTTCTTCCCCGATTTCCAGTACACTGAGAAGATCGCGATCGCCGCCGCGGCTCGGGACCTGCCCGACGCCTTTGACCTCGACGGCCCGCTGGTGGCCCGGCTGGTGGACGCCGGACTGCTGGCCCCGCTGGACCCGTGGTTCTCCGCGGCTGACCTCCGGGACTTCCTGCCGTCGATCATCACCCAAGGCACCATTGCCGGGCGGCTGTACGCTCTGGGCGCCTTCGACTCGGCCATGGCACTTTATTACGATCGCGCCATGCTGTCCGCCGCCGGGGTGACCCCACCGACCGGCAATGACGGCTGGACGTGGGCCCAATTCATGGCCGCGTGCGCGAAACTGAAGGCAGCCGGCTTCGACCCGGTCGCCTTGCACATGAATGAAAGCGCCGACGAGTGGTTCACATACGCCTTCAGCCCGGTCGTCTGGTCGGGCGGCGGCCGCCTGATTTCGGCCGATGGTCGGACGGTTCGCGGCGTCCTGGCCAGTCCCACCAATATCCGCGGCCTGCGCGCCTGGCAGGAAATCTTCCGACGCGGATACGCCCAGACCGATCCCATCGACCCGGACCCTTTCGACCACGGGACGGTGGCGATGGACTGGGATGGCCACTGGGTCGCCCGACAACACCTGTCCGTCAAGGGCGCGCGTCTGGGGGTGATGCCACTGCCGGGTTTCGGACGGCCGGTCGCGCCCTGCGGTAGTTGGTGCTGGGGCATCTCGTCCCACACCCGGGACGCCGCTGGCGCCGCGGATTGGATTCACTGGGTGACCGGGCGGGCCACCGGCGTCCTGCCGATGGTGCGGGCCAATGGCGCCATCCCGGCCCGTCGTTCGGCGTTCGCCGATCTGCCTGAATTCGGCCGCCCTCCTTACGAGCTGTTTCGCTGGGAACTGGAGACCATGGCGCACCCGCGTCCCCGGACACCCTACTATGCGACCCTCACCCAGCAATTCGCGGCCGCGTTGCGGGACATCGCCCGGGGTGCCGATGTCGCGGCCCGGTTGCACATGGCGGAGAATGAAATCCAGCGGGTCATCGACCGGCGCCGCGGAGAGGAGGCTCCGTGAGCCCGTGGCAAAGGACGTTTGCACGGCGGGCACCGTGGTTTCTCATGCCGGCGCTGCTCCTGCTGGCCACGTTCGCCGTCTGGCCCGTGGTCCGGGCGATCGGCTGGAGCCTCACGAATGCCGACCTGTTCGCCCCCGGAAGGGCCGCCTGGATCGGCGGACACAACTACTCCGATCTCCTCCACGACCCGCGCTTCCGCCGCGCCTTCGCAAACACGGCGTTGTTTGCCGTCCTCATCGTGCCGGTGCAGACCATCCTCGCCTTTCTCCTGGCCCTCTGGGTCAACCGGCCCGAACGGGTCTGGCGCTGGTTGCGCACGGCCTTTTTCATCCCGGTCGTCGTCGCCATGCCGGTGCTGGCGGTGGTCTGGACGATGCTTTACCAGCCGGCTCAGGGCGGCCAGATGGGGCTGGTCAACGCGGCGTTTCACCTCGTCGGGCTGGCCCCGCAAGCCTGGCTGCGGAGTCCCCCCCTGGCGCTCCCTGCCATCGCGTTCATGTCGGTCTGGCAGGGGGTGGGCATGCAGATGATGGTGTTTCTCGCCGGCCTGCAATCGGTGCCTCGCGAACAGCTCGAGGCAGCCCGCATTGACGGCGCCGGCGCCCTGCAACGGGTCGTCCATGTCGTCCTGCCCGCGCTCCGCAACACGATCATCTTCGTGGTCACGGTCACGACGATCCTGGCGTTCCGGCTGTTCGTCCAACCGTATCTCATGACCCAGGGCGGGCCGGAGAACCACACGCTGTCGCTCGTCCAGGAGATCTATGACATGACGTTTCTCAACGGCGATTTGGGACAGGCCTGCGCCGCGGCGGTGCTGTTTCTTCTGTGGGTGGCTCTCCTGACGATGCTGCAGCGCCTGGTGGCGCGGGAGGAGAAATCATGAGGCGCATCACCCGCCCGGCCAAATGGCTGTTCAGCATCGCCGTGGCCGGCGTGTTCCTGGCGCCGCTCCTGTGGATGGTGCTGGCGTCCTTCCACACCGAAGCGACGGTGTTTCAGACCGGTTGGCGGACATGGTTGACGCCGGGTGACTGGACCATCGCCAATTACGCCGGAGCCTGGCACCGCGCGGCACTCGGCCAGGCGCTGGCGGTTTCCCTCGTCCAGGTGCTCGCCATCGCCGGCGCCGGCCTGATCGTCAACGCTCTGGCAGCCTACGCGTTTGCCCGCCTGGTTTTTCCCGGTCGGGACCTCCTGTTCGCCGCGGTCGTGATGCTGATCATCCTGCCGGTGGAGGCTATCGCCGTCCCACTGTTCTTCACCGCCCGCGATCTCGGCATGACCGGCGGCCTCGGCCCGGCCCTGGCGGGATTGATCGTTCCGTTCATTGCCAACGCCTTCAATATCTATTTCCTGCGCCAACATTTTCTGGGCGTGCCGGTGCAACTGGAGGAGGCCGCCGTGCTGGACGGAGCCGGGGTGGCCACCGTCTTCTGGCGCATCGCGCTCCCGGCTATCAAGCCCGCGCTGGCGACCGTGGTCCTCCTCGATGTGTTGACCCACTGGGGCGACTTTCTCTGGCCGCTGATGATCTCGACGCGGGCCGACACGCGCACGGTGCAGATCAGCCTGGCCAGCCTCTTCACCCAACCGCCGGTGCAATGGGGCCAGATCCTCGCCTGCTCGGTCCTCGCGACCCTGCCGGTCATGGCCCTGTTTCACTGGTGCCAACGCCTGATCGTCGCCACCGAGACACAGGTGGGCATCAAATGAGGCCGGCAGATCGTCCCCATCCCCGGGGTCAGACCTTCCATTCGCCGGTCAGCAGGCGCGGCAACAAGGGCTCCAGAATGCGGAAGCTCGCCCCCCACAATCGGTGCGGGCCAATCCGATAGAAGGCGATGCGCATCGCGCGCGGCCAGGTGGGGAACTTCACCATCTCCTCGCCGCGGACTTGCGGTTGCGTGAGGTCCCGAACGCCGGGTTCCAAAACCTCGACGATCTCGTCCTCCTGGCAGCGCCAGGCCGGCGGCGCGTCGATCCGGGCGAGAAAGGGGAAGATGCGGTATCCGGTCGTCAGCGTTTCCACCACCGGCAGGTCCGCCAGAACTTCCACCGTCTTTGGCGCGAGGCCGATTTCCTCCTCGGCCTCCCGCAGTGCCGTCGCCAGCGGCGAAGCGTCGTCCCGTTCACACCGGCCTCCGGGGAAGGCAAGTTGTCCCCCGTGCAACCCCCGTTCGCTTCTTCGCACGACTGCGAGGCGCAAATCGCCGTCCCGCCGCCGAAAGATCGGTACCAAGACGGCGGATTCGATCAGCAATGGTGGGGAGTCGGACACGTGAGGCCGGCGGACCGCCTACCGGCGAAACAGCCAGAACAGCGCCGTCAGGACGAGGCTGGCCAGCAGGCAGGTGGTGAGGGGGAAATAGAAGTGGAAGCTCGGCTTTTCCACCCGAATGTCTCCCGGCAGCCGGCCCAGCCATCCCAGGGCTCCGCCCCCACCTCCGCGTTCGAAAAGCCAAAGCACCAAGCCGGCCGCAATGAGCAGGCCGCCCATCAGGATCAAAGCCTTGGCCGGAGACATGCCCCAAGCGTTTGCCGTAACCGGCGACCAGTCAAATCCCGGTATCACGGTGTCCCCGAACCGCCTGGCCGCAGACGGCGACGCTGCCTGGATTGCTTCGCGGGTTGGTTGCGTTCCAAACGCTGCAGCCGCCGGACGGACGGCCCGGCGGCTGCAAAGCTTGCGCAACTCGACAAGCGGCAGGGTTCACCCGGTTGAACCGGTGCTGGACGGGACGACCTCAATCGAACTCGCCACCAGCATGTCGTTCTTTCCCTTGGTGGCGGTCACCCTCACGTGGTCTCCCACCTGGATGTCGGCCAGTTTGATGGTCTGGCCTTCCTTGGTGATCGGCGTGCTGGCACTGACCATGACGACCTTGTCATCGACCGTCAGGCTCGCGGCGGACTTGGCCGTGACCGCTCCCGTGATGTCCTTCTTGCTGCTGAACCAGCCGGCCGGTTGGGCCTTGGCGGCCTCCTTGGCCCCAACGGCAACCGTGCTCAAACCCACCGCCAGACAAGTCAGACAAGCGGTGCTGATCAGAATCTTTCCGAGGTTGTGCGTGTTTTTCATAACACCTCCTCCCGTCGCATAAGCGATGCCAACGCGAATCCGCGACGCATCCGGTTCATGGTCACGGCTCATCGGTTGCCGGCGCAGGGTGACATCATGCACAGCGCAAGAAATCGTCCGGATCTCCGTGCATTTGGAAAGGGTCGCTCAGGAATTCGCCGACACGAGCGCAGCGGCTTCGCGTCGTGTCACAAAAGCAGCGACAAAACCGTCTCTCCATCCTCCGGCGGCCGCGACGGGCAGTGCAACGGAAGGCGTCGGCATTCCGAATCCCACCGGACACACCGGCACCGACCGGCCGACACGGATTCCACGCGGCACGGTGTTGGCGTCGCCCGCCAGAAATCAAGCCGCACCAACCGGCACGATCAAACGCCCGCCCCTTCGTCGCGGGCAGTCACGAACGATCGCGTTCAACGCCAGTAGGCGCGGATATAAACGTACCCGTCGCCGCGGTGACGCCAGTGCGGCGCCACAAAATGCCGGCGGTAGGGCGGGGGCTGCACCCAGTGTCCCGGCATCCACGCATAGCCTCGCGGCTCCCAGACCCAGCAGCCGGAGATCCAGACCATGTCCGGCGCCGGCTGCGCCACCACCACATCCGCCGGCGCGGATACCGGAGCGGGAGGCGGCGACTGCATCACGACGTCGCTGGTGGCCGCCGATTCCGATGCATAGATGGTTCCGTTCTGATGATCGACGCTGTTGCCGATTGTCCCGCCGGCAATCGCGCCCGCCGCGCCACCGATAATGGCCCCGCCCAACGCATCGTGACCCCGGCTGTTGTTGCCAATGATCGCGCCGGCCAATGCGCCCAGCATTCCGCCGGTCACAGCGCCCTGCTGGGTATTCGGCCCCGTGCCCACGCAACCCGCCAGAAGCCCCGAGAGCGCCAACATGCTGATCAATGTCTGATGCACCTTCATGGCGATAATTAGTCCGCGTTTCCACCCCCTTGTTCCGCCCGGTCATGTTCCATGGATCCAGGCTCCGGATGACAAACATCCCTCGTGCTTCCAAATGGTTGCACCGTCGGCCGGCGCCATATTAGCGTCCGCGAGGAGGCTGCCCGGGCGATCACCGCGCAGCTAGCTTGAGCCGTCCCGTGGAAGTGAGATGCTGCCACCATGAACCGCCGCGATTTTCTGCGTCTATCCACTGCGGGGGCGGTACTGGCCGCCAATCCTCGGCTGCGCGCTGGCGCGCCGGCCTCCGAAGAGGCCGCCGCCGCCGCTCCATCTCGGGATCAAGCGGAGCCCCGGCCGGCCCGCGCCGGCGCCATGGTTGGAATCGCCACGAGCGTGGCTGCATTGGCCCGGCCCGACCTGGAGCACCTGCTGGATGACCTGCGGCGGCGGGCAGGCGTCAACGCCGTCTTTCCGTTCATCTACACCCATATCCCCCGGCGCGCCGGCGCGCCCGTCGCTGGCTTCCACGGCGGCAACTATGCGATGCCACACATGCAGTACTACCGGGAAACGCCCTTCACCTTCGAGGACATGAGGGCGCCGGAATTTGGCGACGTGGACGTGCTGGCCCGCCTGATCGCCGCCGGCCGCCCCCAGGGCATCAAGACCTTCGCCTGGATCCTCGAGGACAACCAGATTGCCCCGGTGCCGCACTGGGAATCCTTGTACGAGGTCGATTTCCACGGCCGTCGCCAGCACCGTCATCCGTCCGGCCCCTGCAACAACCATCCCGAATACCGTGCCTTTCTGCTGGGATTGGTGGAGGACTATTCCCGCTCGTACGAGATCGACGGCATCATGTGGGGTTCGGAACGCCAGGGCGGCCTGCTCAACGCCCTCGGCGCCTACCACCACGGCGCCAAGGCCGATCCCGGCCAGGCCACCTGCTTCTGCGAATTCTGCCTGCAAAAGGCCCGCGCCGAAGGCATCAATGCCGACCGCGCCCGCCGCGGTTTCGAGGAGCTTGAGCCGTTTGTCCGCGCCGGCCGCGCAGGCCGGCGGCCCCGCGACGGGCACTTCGTCGCCTTCTGGCGGATTCTGACCCGCTACCCCGAACTGCTCGCGTGGGAGGACCTTTGGGTCCGGAGCCGCCACGAACTCCAGAGCGCAATCTACCACAAGGTGAAGTCGATCAACCCCGCGTTGCTGGTCGGCTGGCACATGTGGCACAACATGTCGTTCAGCCCGTTTTTCCGGGCCGAGGAGGATTACGCCCGGTTGGGGGAATACTCGGATTTCATCCGTCCGGTGCTCTACGCCAACTGCGCCGGCGAACGGATCAAGAGTTTCGTCGACAGCATGCACGGCGACGTGTTGGGCGATGTGCCCGGCGGAGAAAGCCTGCAACTCCTCTACCGCCTGCTGAACTACCGTGAAGCCCCTTACGACCGCGTGTCGGCCGCCGGCCTTTCGGCCGACTACATCCAACGGGAAACGCGCCGCGCAGTGGACGACGTGGCCGGCACGAAGACGCAGATCTGGCCGGGCATCGGCATCGACGTGCCCGTGCCTCCCGGGGCCAATCACAGCACGCCGGAAAGCGTCAAGGCCACGGTGAAGGCAGCCTTCGCCGGCGGCGCCGAGGGTCTGATCATTTCCCGCAACTTCGTCGAAATAAAACCCGAGAATCTGTCCGCGGCCGGCGACGCGTTGCGGGAGCTTGGCGTGATCTAGGCAGGGCCCGAAGCGGACAGACCCCGCCGGGTGGGGCATATTACCGCGCCGGCCGACGACTCTTCCCACATGTCCGGCCTCTCAGCCCACTGCCGGTTTGCCTTCAGTCCCGCCCGGGCCTAGTCTGGCCACGTCGAAACGACCGATAATCAAAAGGAGGAGTCTTCATCATGGCACTGAAAATCACCAAAACGGACGTCTGGGCCGTTGAAATCCAGGATCAGCCGGGGGGCCTGGCCAAGGTCATGGAGGTTATCGCCGAGGCCGGAGCCAATCTCGAATGCGTCATCGCGCGCCGGCAGGCCGACAAACCGGGCACCGGCGTGGCTTTTGTCACTCCGCTCAAGGGCCGGAAGGTGGCTGCCGCCGCCGCCACCGTCGGATTCCACGCCACGAAACGGGTCGCCACCCTCAAGGTGGAGGGCACGGATCGACCTGGGATGGGGGCTCGTTTGGTCAGGGCCCTGGCCAAGGCCGGCATCAACCTGCGCGGCGTTTCCGGTGCCACTCTGGGCCGGAACTTCGTGGTCTACCTTGGCTTCGACAGCGCCGCGGACGCCCGCAAGGCGGCCGGCGTAGTCCGGAACTTCGGCCGAAAAAGGTAACAGCGCTTTGGTTGGGCGGGCCGTTTCGCCATGCGTCTGGTCGGCATGGTCTGGAGCGTCGCCTCGGTGTTTGCGATTCCCGTGATGATCCGCAATTCCGATCCCAACCCGCTCGGCCCCCTGCGAAAATCGGCCGCCCCCTTCAAAAAGACTTGGGGCGAGGCGTTGATCGGTTACATCGGCACTGCTTTCGGCTCGCGGCAGCTGCTGGTGGGTTCGCTCCCTAACTTGCTCCCCCTGGGCGGTCTGGCGATCTGGATGCTGCGCCCGGTTCTGCCGATTCTCATTGGCGTCGCCTGGTTGCTCGGCCTGATGGCGATCAGCTACCTGATCAACCTCGCGAACGAAGTCTTCCGCTGCGCTCTCTGCGGGTACGCCTCCGAGGGCGTTGTTCTGGAGCCGTTCACGCCGGCACCCGTGGACTCGGCGTGGAGGATCAAAAAGGGCTGAACACTTGGTGGCGGGCCTGGCGATCCCAGAGGCGGTCCACGATTGCCGACCCTCGCATACGGCCCGCGTCGCTCCCGTCGGGTTTACGCCGCGGTTCGCCGCCATCGCCGCGACGACCCCGCGCGGCGTCCAGGCGAACGGTCCGGCTGTGGGAAAAAAGTGACCCGGCAGGCGAACCTGCCGGGTCAGCGCGATCTTTCAGCGCCCTCTGGTTTAGCTTTTCCACGGCACCGGCACTACCCGGTAGCCTTCGGGTGTCTTGCGGAAGTAAACGTTATCACACTCGAAATACTCGATACCCTGATACCAGACACTGGTGGCATCAGTCGGCAACGCTTGGGCGATCGCGCCCACGGGCGCCTCCGTCCAGACCAAGCCTTCCGGCGTCTTCCGGAAAAACTGGCCGTCCTTGAACAGGAACTCCTGGTTGCCCACCCATACCGACTGGTACTCGTCGGCGGGAACCGGTGGCGGGGCCGGCACGACCGCCGGCGGATCCACCACGACGTACCCCTGGGGCACCGCCCGGTAATACACTCCGCCATAGCGGTAATAGACCACTTGATTCACGTAGACGCGGGCGCAATGTGGCGGCAATTGCCGGAGGATCGCGCCGCGCGGAGCCTGGACGACCACGAAACCATGGGGACCGCGACGATAGAACACGCCGCGGTGGGAATAGAAGTGCTCCCGGCCGACGACCACTTCCATATATCCGCGAGGGAGCGGCACGCCGACCGAAAGCCCGATGCCGACACGCGAATCGGCCCGCAGGTCCGGAGTGGCGATTGCGGCCACCCCAACCATGGCAGCCAGCATCAGACCGAGGAATGAGCGAGGTGTCTTCATGGATAACTCCGGTGGGGTTTTGTTTTGCCTGTTGTTGGAGCAAAGACGTACCAAGCCCCGGGTATGTTTCATGGCCAATCCAGAATTCAAGTTCGGAGCCGACCCAACGCGAAAGGTCTCAGTCTAGTCCACCCGGAATGAATCCACTGGTTTGCAATGCGTTGCACAGCCGACGAGAGCCGTGGCGCCCGGCACCGGAACTCCACCTTCCGGGACGACAACCGAGGCCTCAAGGCAACAGCGTCGAAGAGGAAGAGGAAACGAACATCACTCCGTCGCGCAGCATTCTGGCTCGCGCAACGGTTACATCGGCATAAACCTGTCGCGATGGTGCGCATTTTGGACTCGGTGAAACACACCGCCCGTTTGCTGCCGGTCGCCTGCCTGTTGGCGGGCTGTTCGACCCTCAACACTCACGTCGAGCCGAAGACCAATCTGGCCGGGCTGAAGGAAATCTACGTCCAGACGAACTTGAACGAGAACCATGGGATGGACGCCATGATTGTCCGGGATCTGAGAGCCCGCGGCATCAAGACGGAGAGCGGTCCGATGACCCTCATGCCTCCCTCGGCCACGGCATACCTGACGTACCAGGACCAGTGGGAGTGGGATTTCAAGGACTCGCTGATCGCGCTCAATCTCACCCTGAGGGATGCCAACACCGACGAAATCATCGCCTCCGTCAATTACTTCCGGCCCACCGCGTTCATGAAATCCCCCCGCGATACGGTGAAGATCGCGGTAACGGCGTTGCTGGCCCAGAAGTCCGCGTCCAGCCACCCCGGCGCAACGACCGCACCGAAGCTATGAGCGTGCGGTTCTGTCTCGCGGCCGATCAAGCGGATCCGGACCTCCGGCGCATGCGCCCCGAATCACCCGCAAGTCTCTCAGGAGCGAACGATCCTCGACTGCGGACTCCGCCACGCCGGTTGGCGCGCCTCCGTTTCCCGGCGCCGAGGACCTCCTGCAAATCCTGCGTCGATGCCGTTCGAGCACGGCATCCGCATAATCCCTCATGAAATTCGAACACTTCGCCCTTAACGTCCCCGACCCGGCGGCGATGGCCCGCTGGTACGTGGAACACCTTGGATTTGCTATTGCACGCCAGCGCGTCGATCCGCCCTTCACCCATTTCCTGGCGGATGAGACGGGCCGCGTCGTGATGGAGATCTACGCCAACCCCAAGGCCCCGATCCCCGATTACGCGGCGCAGCATCCGTTGGTTTTTCATTTCGCGGTCGTGGCCGACGATGCCCGCGCCCAGTGCCGCCGGCTGGAGGCGGCGGGCGCCCGGCTTTTTCTCGAGGAACCGCTGCCCGACGGCTCGCTGCTCTTGATGTTGCGCGATCCGTGGGGCGTGCCGCTGCAACTCTGCCAGCGAGCGAAACCTTTCTGAGCCCACCATCGTCACCTTGCCGTCTCTGATTCGCGATGCCACAGCATACCCCCCCGCCCCGCCCCGCCAACCGTTTCTGGTCCCTTGTCTTGGGCTTGACGCTCGCCTGCGCCAGCGCCGCCGCCGCGGAAAACGGCCTGCTCTTTTATCTATCGGCCGATCACGGAACGACGGCGGATTTCGCGGCGAATGGCACCCCGGCGCCGAATTTCGATTACCAAGTCAAGGTGATCCCGGATGGCGCCGCCGGTCCGGCCCTGCAGTGCGGCGACCTCCAGCGCCTCGCCTGGTGGGCGCCGGGCAACATCTACGCGCAGCGTGGGACCCTGTCGTTCTTCTGGCGCTCCCGCTATCCGGTCGGCCCGACCGCCTTTCCCATCTTCCGCGTGGGCTACGGCGACCACTCCAGTTGGGACATGGTCTGGCTCCGCATCGACTACAACGGCCATGGCTTCGATGCCTTCGTCACCGACGCCAGCCTCGCCCGCACCCGGGTTTCGGTGACGGTAGATCCCTTCCCCGCTCCCGGCGAATGGACGCACCTGGCCCTTTCGTGGGACGAGACCCACGGCATTCGCTTCTATGTGAACGGCCGGCTCGCGGCGAAAGACGAGACCACCGCGGTCTACAATACGGCGCTCGATCAATTCGGGCCGTTCTCGCGCATCATCAGCCCGCACAACGTCCAGAGTGACTATAATTTCGTCCGCGGCGGCGACATCGATGAGATTCGCATCTACGACCGCATGCTCGACGATGCCGACGTGGCCACCCTGGCCCGCGGCGCGGCCGTCACCGGGCTGCCGCCGCTGCCGGCCCGCGATCTCGCCGACGCCCGCTGGCGCAACGAGTGGTGGTGGCGCTACGGCTGGAACCGGCCGGATGATCCCCCGCCGTACTACCCCGGCTCGAGGATCAGCGTGCGCAAGGTCGAAATCCACGACGCCTACGATATGAAGCGTTGGTGGTGGAAGGCCTGCGATGGCATCCGCGAGACCACCTGGCCCGGCGTTTACAACCGATCGCGCCTGCCCGGCCGCAACGATTACTTCCAACTCCCCGACTGGGACTGCTACGTCCAATCCGGCAAGGCGATCACCTTCGTCATGCCCGACGAGCCGTGGAACCATCTCGAGATTTCCGGGGCGGCCTGGGGCCGGATGGAACTGCTGCCGCGCGGCACCCCGGCCGAGACGGCCTACCTGGCCCCGGCCGGACGATTGCTGTTCGAACGCCCGGAGGGCCAGGAGAAAACCGTGCACGTGCTCGCCGCGCCGATCACGGGCGGCCTGATCCGCTTCACCAACGTCGAGCAGGAGGAGCCAATCGGCGAATTGACGGCCTACGACGTCACCAGCGGCGGCGAGCCGGCCGGCAGCCGCAAACTTACGTATTGGCTCGCCCGGGATCCCGCGGCGGCCGGATCCGCCGGGCTCGCCGCGCTGGAGGCCTTCATTCGGGGCCGTTACGAACCCGACGAACGCACCACGTTGTACGCCCGCCCCGGCGATCCGGACCCGGCGGAGAAGCCGACGGTCCAGGCGTCGTCGCTGCCCTTGGTGCATGTGCTCATCCCCGATTCCTGGGATCAATTCTCCGACGGGTTGGACGGGATCGCGATCGATCTGCCCGCGCTGCCGGTGCGCGCAACGCACGGCGACCTGTTTCCGCTCAACATCCGGGTCAAGGACCCGCTCTGGCCGATGCGGAACATGTGCGACTTCACCTTCAGCGTGAAGCCCGGCGAGGCCAAAACCATCTGGCTGGACTTGCGGGATCGGCTCCTGCCGCCGGGCAAAGGCTTGTGGATCTCCATCGCCGGCGCCGGCGCCGACTTCACCGCGGCGGATCTCGCCGGCGCCCGGGTGCGCCTGGTCTTCAAGCCGCGGGCCGCCGCGCTTGCCGAGGACGTGCTCGACCGCTTCACGGAGGCCCGCGACAGCTATGCCATGCTGGTCGAAGAGCATCCGCACAGCGACAAATTCAATCTCTGGAACCGGTTCAAAGGCGACCTCGAGGACCTGCTGCGCGTGGATCCGGACAATCGTCTGGGCCGCCAGTATGCCGCAGTCGCCCTGGGCCGGCCCGCGCCGCCCTACCGGCAGCCCGTGCCGCCCCCCGGCGTGCCCCTGTGGGCCTTTCGGCAGGTCCAGTTGCTCGCCCGGGTGCAGCACTTCGTCGACTGGTACATCGATCACCGCCAGGTCGCGTACGGAGACTTCGGCGGCGGCATTTCCGACGACGTGGACCTGCTCAATACCTGGCCGGGCGTGGCGTTGATGGGCTGCGAACCCGACAAGCTGAAGCTCTCACTCCACCGCCTGCTCGAGGCCGCGATCAGGAACGGCATGTTCACCAACGGCCTCTGCACAATTCAAGCCGACGAACTCCACAGCTACGAAGAAGGCATCGATTGCCTCAGTGCCAACCTGATCCTCGACTACGGGAATCCGACGCAGCTCGAGCGTGCCATGACCACCGAGCGCGGGATCGAACGGATCACCGGGATCAACGCCGCCGGCCACCGGCATTTCCGCACCTCCTATTATAACGGCAACAAGATGGCCACCGAGGACCCGTGGGGGTACGCCAAGTCCTACTCCTACCTGGTGCTCCAGCCGGGACAGTTGCTGGTCGACTTCGACGGCAATCCGGAGGCGAAAAAGGTGTTGCTGCAAATGGCCGACGGTCTGCTGGCGCACCGCAAGGCGGACGGCCAAGGGCACTACACCCTGCCGACCGCAATCCATTTCACCGACGACCAGGATGCCCGGGCCACCCGCGGCTATTTCCCGTGGCACGTATTCTGGGGCGCCTGGCGCTGGACTGGCGACCGCAAATACCTCCTCCCTATCTTTGATGCCGGCGTCAGCGGGATCATGACCGTCAATGCCAACGCCCTCGACTGGCTCGGGGTACGCGACGAATACGGCCGGCGCATCCTCGAGGGCGACAAGGGCCGGCCGCTCGACACGCGTCCGAACGACGGCCGGGGTACCGCCCGCTCCACCACCTACCGCTACACCGCCAGCGATCACTTCCTCTGGCAACTCACCGGCGACAAGTCCTATCTGGAGCGACTCTATGCCGAGGAGATCGAACATTGCGATCTGCTGGACTACATCAACACCAAGGGCAGCCTGTGGATCGACCGCGTGGGCGTGCCCTATGCCGAGCTGCAGCGGGCCCGGCTGGGCGGCGTGGCGCTTCTGCGCAACGAGCTCTATCCCGGCCATACGGTGAGCTGGCGGCTTGCCGCGCCTGCCAACGCGGAAAGCATGGCCATCCTGATTCCCGACGCGACGCCGACCGGCTTCAAAGTCATCGCGTACAATCTGGAATCGGTTCCGGTGCACGCCACCATGACCGGCTGGAACATCGATCCCGGCGTCTGGGAGATCACCCAGGGCATCGATACCAACAATGACGATCGCGCCGACCAGGCGCTCGAGTCGCGCACGGCGCCGTTCGAGCGGTCGCGCTCGCTCGAGCTCACCTTCGCTCCGCAGGCCACGACGGTGCTGACGTTCCGCCTGAAGACGCCCGGCGTGCCCTACTGGCGGCGGCCCGACCTCGGGATTTCCCGCGACGACGTGACCATCGGCACGGATGCGCTGCTGGTGAAGGTGCACAGTCTCGGATCGGTGCCGGCACCAGGGACGCGAATCGTCTTCAAGACCGCCGACGGGAAGATCGTGGCGTCGAGCATGGCCCCGGCCCTGCCCGCGCCGGCTGATCTCTTCCCCCGGACGGAGATGGTCACGCTTCCCCTACCTCGCGGAACCGACACGTCCGGCGGGACGGTGATCATCGATCCCGACGGGCAGTTGCTGGAGATCACCAGGCTCAACAATAGCGTGGGCCTGTGACGTCGCGCCCGCGGCGGTTTAGGGAGCCCGTCTCAGCTCCGCCGCGGCCAAGGCGTGGGCTTCGAAGCGCACCTCGCGGATGTCGCCCTTGAACCAGTAAACCCGGTTGAGGCGCACGCCGAGCGCCGTACGGCCGGCGACGAACGGTGCGACGCGCACCGTGGCGCCCAATTCCTCGACTCCGTCGACAAACGCCGTCATCCGCCGTCCGTCGTAGCGGAGGGCCGCCCAAGTCCACCGGCCGGCCGGATGCAGCCGCGCGCGGTCAAGCAGCGCCTGGCGGTGGTCGTCACTGAGCAGAAAAGTGTCGAGCGCCCAACGCCCATCCGCATTGAGGCGGATTTCCATCGTGGCCCGGTTGCCGTGCTCGTCTTCGATGTGCAAAAAACGTTGCGCCGGCGCGCCGTCCGCCGCCGGCCGGATGAGCGCCTCGATCGTGAACGTCGTCCACCCGGCGATGGGATCGACCGGCACGATCAAACCGTCATCCTTGCCATTGAATTCAATCCCCGGAGCGTGGGTCTGTTCCCGGGGCGCACCGAGGACGGTGGCCGCGTGTCCGCCGACGGTCCGCGCATCCCGCAACTCCCAGATGATCGCGCCCGTTCCGGCCGCCTCGGGCGGGCTTCCGCACACAGCGGGCACCAAAATCACCGCGCCCAGCCCGAGGGCGAGCGCCCACCCATTGTACCTCGCGTTGTTCACCTGGCGTTCATCCACTCAGCTTCCCAGTATGGTGTCAACGGGCCGGGCCCTTCTGGCGCGAGGGTTCTCGGCCCGCCTGCCCAGCCCGCGCCGCCAACGGGCCGTTGCCTTGCGCCGCCGACTCGCCTTTTCTCGGACCCCTTCCCTGCATGAAACCCGGCTTGCTCCGAACCGTCGCCCTGACTCTGGGCATGGGGCTTGGTGGCCTGATGCCCGGGGCGTATGCCGCCGCCGGCGCCATTCGGTGGCTGATCATGGCAATGCTCTTCTTGGTGTTCCTGGAAACCCGGCTTTCGCGCGCAGCTCTGCGCGTCAACCACGCCATCCTGCTCGGTGCCAATCTGGTCCTGGGATTTGCCGCCTGGGGCCTGGGCTGGCTGGCGGGGGGACGCGAGGTGGCGCTGGCGGCGTTCTTCGCCGGGATCACCCCGACAGCCACCGCCGCGCCCATCGTAATCAGCTTTCTGCGCGGGCGGGTGGACTATGTGGTGGCGGCGTTTTTGATCACGAACCTGATCATCGCGCTCCTGCTGCCCGGCGTGCTGCCGTTGGTGTTGGGTCAGGCCACCCCCGACGTGTTCGAGCAGGTCCTCGGCACCGTGGGATTGGTGGTCTTTGCCCCGCTCGCCGCCGCCTGGATGCTGCGGGCCCTTTTTCCGGGCGCTGCCGCCTGGTCGCCGCGCCTGCGCAACCTCTCGTTTGCCATGTGGGTGATCGCCCTGTTTCTCATCACCTCCAACGCGGCGCACTTCCTCCACACCCACCCGGAACTGACCCGCCTTGCCCTCGCTCCGATCGCGCTGACCACCGGCGCGGTCTGCGCCCTGAACTTCGCGGTGGGCTGGCTCATCGGCGGCCGGGAGTTCCCGCGGGAAGCCAGCCAGTCGCTCGGACAGAAGAACACCACCCTCACCATTTACCTGGCCCTCGTGTACGCCAGCCCGTTGGTGGCCCTGGGGCCCACCTGTTACGTGGTCTGGCACAATCTTTGGAATACCTGGCAAATCCATCGCAGTCGCCACCGGTGGCTGGATCCCGGACGAGAGTGAATCGCCCCAGTATCCTGAAACTTCGCCCTCGACTCCGCGTCTGATAGGCTTGCCCGGTCAGTTCCTGGAACCCGATCCGACCAAGCCGCTGCCCAGCCTTTGAAATGAGCGAGAGACCGTCGCACGTGGTTGCCCTTGCGGGAGGCTGCCTCGCCGCCCTGCTGCTCCTGCTCTGGCTGGTCGCGCGGGACCGCCTGCCCCCGCGGACGCCGGACTCGGGCGCAACAGGCTCTCCCGCGTCCGGCAGCCAGGCGCTCGCGGCGCGGCCGGATTCCGCTCACGGCTCCGGCACCCTCAGCCGGCGGAATCTCAAGGTGTGGGCGGCGCTGCGGGAATTGCCGCACGTCGAACACGCCCGGACCCGCGAAGCGGTCCTGGTCTTCACCAGCATCGACGCCCTGCACCGGTTCCTGGCCCGGGCATCGCGCCTTGGCCTGACCGTTCTCGGTCGGCTGGACGCCCTGCTGGCGGTGCGTGTCGGCTACGATGCGCTCGCCCGTCTCGAAGACGACATTCTGGCCAATCCCGACGACTATGCCCAGATCGGCGCCAATTACCTCGTCAACATCCCGGGCACGCCGCCGAAGCAGGACCGGCCCGCCCAGAGCCTGGTTCCGCTCGGCAACGGCACGCTCAGCCTGCTTGGCGCCACTGGCGACCGGAGCCAATGGGGCCGGGGCGTGACGATCGCCGTGCTCGACAGCGGCGTGGCCCCGGACGGCACCTTTGGTGAAGGACGTCTGCGCACGCTGGACATCGGCCTGGGCACCACGACGGGAAACGGACCCGAGGACGGGCATGGGACGGCGGTGGCGGCGCTGGCGGCCGGATCCGATCCCACCGCCCCGGGTGTCGCGCCAGCTGCCGACGTTCTCAGTATCCGCGTCACCGATGCGAGCGCCCAGAGCGACATCTTCACCGTGGCGCAGGCCATCGTCGCCGCAGTCGATGCAGGGGCCCAGATCATCAACGTCAGCTTGGGGGGCTACGAGACGAGCCCGACGCTGGTCAACGCCATCGACTACGCCAACCAGCATGGCAGTGTCATCGTCGCTTCGGCCGGCAACGATCAGGCGGCACAGTTGACCTGGCCGGCGGCCGATCCGCAGGTAATCTCGGTCGGGGCCGTCGATGCCCTCGAGCAGCAGGTCTACTTCTCGAATTCCGGCGCGCAGTTGAAGCTGACGGCGCCAGGTTACGGCATTCAAACCGCCTGGCTGGACGGGCAGCGCGTCTATTTTGACGGGACCTCGGCGAGCGCGCCGATCGTCGCCGGCTCCATCGCTGCGCTCATGTCGACCAATCCGGGGTTGAGTGCGACCCAGGCCGCCCAGGTGCTCGAACAGTATGCGAGCGATGGCGGGGCCCCGGGACCCGATCCGGACTACGGCAGCGGAGTGGTCAATCTCGGCTGGGCGATGAACCGCAATGATCCCCTGTACGTCGACCCGGCCATCTCCAGCCACTACTACGACGCCGCGGCCGGCCAGATGGACTTTGTCGTGCAAAATCGCAGTGACCAAGGCATCGCAGGGCTGGTGCTCAGCGTCGACGTCGGCGGCACGAACAGTTCCTACAACCTGCCGCTGCTTGGCCCTGGTGCCTCGTACGTCGTCAAGCTGCCCGTAAGCCAGACCCAGCTCAAAGCCAGCGGTGGATTGATTTTTCGCACTGATCTGGTGAATCCGAGCGGCGTCACCGACCAGGTGCCCGCCAACAATCACAAAACCAGCCTGCTGGCAGCACCGACTCCCTGACGCGTTTCCGGGCAACGTGATATTCGGTGGCCTTCCCGCAGCTCGCCTGCGGGCGAAGTCGATTGAAAGACGACTGTTCGGCTCAATCCTCCGCCTCTTCGCCCGCCGGAGCCATCTTGACAATGCGCGGATCGAAGCGCGCGAGAATCTCGACCAGATCGCTCTGCGCCGCCATGACCGCGTGGATGTCCTTGTAGACCATCGGCACCTCGTCGATGCCGGCCGACAATAGCGTGACGCGGGCCGCCGCCAGCACCGGTCGCGTGCCCTTCCAGGTGAACGTGCGCGCCGCCTGGGACCGACTCATCACCCGGCCCGCCCCGTGGGCCGCCGAACAAAGCGATGCTTCGCTGCCCCGGCCGCGCACCACAAAGCCAGGCGCCGCCATTGACCCTGGAATTACGCCGAGCCTGCCATAGCCGGCCGGCGTGGCCCCCTTGCGATGTACGATCAGCTCGCGAACTTCGCCGGAAGGAAGCACATGTGACTCCCGCCATGCAAAATTGTGGTGGTTCTCGACGCCCCAGAGCACTTCCGCGCCGAGGTGGCGCATGACGTGCCGGTGAATGCAGGCGTGATTGGCCGAAGCGTACCGGCCCATGAGTTCCATCGCGGCCCAGTACTCCCGCCCCTCGTTCTCGTCGAGCGCCAGCCAGCCCAGCCGTCCGAATTCCGGCCGGCGTTGGCGCGCAATACGGCTGTAGTGTTCGCAAACCTGCGCGCCGGTGCCGCGGCTCCCGCTGTGGCTGAGGAGCGCACAGTAGGCTCCCGGCGCCAGGCCAAGATCCGGAGCCGTCACCGTGAGCTCACCGAACTCCACAAAATGGTTGCCGCTGCCGCTCGTGCCGAGCTGGGCCCACGCCTTGTCCTGATAGTGCCGCGTCACCGGA
This sequence comes from Opitutaceae bacterium, assembly GCA_046704925.1. GTDB lineage: Bacteria > Verrucomicrobiota > Verrucomicrobiia > Opitutales > Opitutaceae > Fen-1467. The sequence continues at coordinate 18,543 of JBJKRD010000559.1, forward strand.
CTGACGCTCCAGTCCTCGTCCAGCACCGGATGCCGCCGCCGGCGCTCAAACTCGACGCCGATACCGAACCTTGTTTCGGCCTCCAGCGCCCGGATCAGCCGCTCGCGATTCCGGTCCAGCCACGACAGCGGCAAATCGAGCACCGAGAGTTTCATCCGGCAGGCGATGTCCACGCCAACCGCGAACGGGATCACCGCTTGGTCGGTCGCCAGCACGCCCCCGATGGGCAGCCCGTAACCGACGTGGGCATCCGGCATGAGCGCGCCCCGCACCGCCACCGGCAAAGCGCAGGCGTCCCGCATCTGCTTGACCGATTGCGGATCGAGATCCTCGCCCCATTGGCGCCAGGGTGCAGGCGCCGCCGGTCCGAGAGACGTTGGCTCCGGTGGCACGCCGGGAGGGTAGCATCCAGCCACCGGACGTCAAAACGGCCCCGATGACACGGATTTCTCGTGCCGCATCGATTGCTTTCTTGGCTTACTCACCTAAAATACTCACCAACCTCCATGAATTACAAGGGACTCGGGACCAAAGCCCTCCACGCCGGCCAACAGCCGGATCCCACGACCGGCGCACGCGCGGTGCCGATCTACCAGACGACGAGCTACGTGTTCCGCGACACCGAGCACGCCGCGAATCTCTTCGCCCTCAAGGAGCTCGGGAACATCTACACGCGGATCATGAATCCGACGACCGACGTCTTCGAGCAACGGATGGCGGCGCTGGAGGGCGGCTCCGGCGCCCTGGCACATTCTTCCGGACAGGCGGCGATCACCGACGCCATTCTCAACCTCGCCGGGGCTGGCGATCACATCGTGTCCGTCTCCCAGCTCTATGGGGGCACCTACAACCTCTTTCATTACACCCTGCCCAAGATCGGCATCGAGGTCTCCTTCGTCGACGCCCAGGATCCCGACGCGTTCCGCAAGGCGGTCCGTCCGAATACCAAGGCCTTCTACGGCGAGGGCCTGGGCAACCCGGCGCTGAATATCTTTCCGTTCGAGGAGGTTTCCCGCATCGCCCGGGAGGTCGGTGTGCCGGTCGTCGTCGACAACACCTGCCTGACGCCGGCGCTCAACCGGCCGGCTGAGTGGGGCGTCAACGTGATCGTTCACAGCTCCACCAAATACATCGGCGGGCACGGCACTTCCATCGGCGGCATCGTCGTGGACGCGGGGAACTTTAACTGGGGCAACGGGCGCTTTCCCGGTTTCACGCAGCCTGATCCCAGTTACCACGGGATCGTGCATTGGGAAGCATTCAAAAGCTTCCCGCCGGCCGGCGGCGCGAACGTCGCCTGCATCCTCAAGATGCGACTCCAATTGCTGCGCGACATCGGGGCGTGCATGAGCCCGTTCAACTCGTTTCTCATGCTGCAGGGTCTGGAGACGCTGCCATTGCGTATGGCCCGCATCTGCGAAAATGCGCTCCGCACCGCGGAATTCCTGGCGGCGCACCCGAAGGTCAAATGGGTCAACTATCCGGGCCTGAAGAACAACCCCAACCACGCGGCCGCCAAGAAATACCTGACCGGCGGCTTCGGCGGGCTCCTCGGCTTTGGCCTCAAGGGCGGCTACGAGGCGGGTAAGAAGTTCATCGAGGCGCTGGGGCTTTTTTCCCATCTGGCCAACATCGGCGACGCCAAGTCGCTGGCCATCCATCCAGCCAGCACGACGCACAGCCAACTGACTCCGGAGGAGCAGATTTCCACCGGCACCTCGCCGGATTACGTGCGGCTCTCGCTCGGCATCGAGGATTTTCCCGATCTGCAGGCTGATCTGGAACAAGCGCTGGCCAAGGCCTAGCGGCGCCGGCAGCGGGGTCGCCGAGCCGCGGCTCGTTGCAGTGGCCCGTCCGGTCTCCGGCCGCGACGGCACCACGTGCGGCCCGCCGCCTCACCTAGAACAGTTGCATCTGCCGGCCGCGCGGCCCGACCGGACGGGCTTCCCGCTGCCGGTCGACCAGGGCATCCGGAATGGATCGCAGGAAAGGGGACGGCACGCGGTCACGGACCGCACCGCGCCAGTGGCGCCGGCGGGACCGGGTCAGGATCAGTCGTTCTCCCGCGCGGGTCATGCCGACAAAAAAGAGGCGACATTCCTCGGCGACGTCCTCCCTGGCGGCATCGCGGAAATCGAAACGATGCGGCAGCAGTCCGTCCTCGCAGCCCACAATGAAAACCACCCGGAACTCAAGACCCTTGGCGGCGTGCATGGTCAGCAAGGACACCCGCTCGGCGCGGGGATCAAGCAGATCGACGTCGAAGCCAAGGGCGAGTTCGTTGGTCAGGGCATCCAGGTTCGCCCCATGTTTCACGGCCAGCGGGTGGATCGCGTCGGCGAGGGGACGCAGATCGGGATCCGGCCCCGCCTCCCGGGCCAGGTGAGCGACGGCGTTGGCCAGCCTGCCGGACAGCGGCGTGCCCGGCGACTGGGTCTTCACCTGTGCGAGCAACGCCCGCAGCGTCGGGTGGTCGGCCAACGGCGTATGGCTCCGTTTTTGGAAGGGTATTCCCGAACGCGCCAACGCATCCACCAATGGCGGCGTCTGGGCATCGGTACGATACAGGACCGCAAAGTCGTTGAATGCATACGGCGGCGTTTCACCGCCCCCGCGGCCCATGTCGATCGAAACGAGGCTGGTGCCGCCGACGAGGCGCTCGATCGTCTCCACGACAAAACCCGCCTCAGCGCGTTCGTCGGCGCATTCGCGGGACACGATCCGATCGCCACCATCCATCCGGGTCCGAAGCACACGGCCGCGGACGAGCGTGGCCGGCGCAATGGCCTGCAGAGCAGCACTCACGATCGCCTTCGTGGATCGGTAGTTATGGCGCAGGGTCACCGTCCGGGCCGCCGGATAATCCGCTCGAAACCGGTCGAACAGACCCACATCCGCGCCGCGGAAGCCGTAGATCGATTGATCAGGGTCGCCGATGACACACAACGAACGGGCGCCATCCGAACCTGCGACGCTTTTCGCGCCATCAGCAGGCGTTCGTTCGGCATCCGGCGTCTTCAATTCGGTTCCATCGGCCAGCAGACGCACCAGTTCATACTGACGCGGGTCGATATCCTGAAACTCATCCACCGAAAGATGGGGCCAGCGCCGGCGATAAAGGCCGACCAGATCCGCGTGGGAGGAAAGCAGCGCCACCGGAAGGTCGATCAGATCGTCAAAATCGACCCAACCGCGGCAGCGCAACGCCTGAACGTACCCTTCCGGTCGGGATGCCGGATCGGCCATCAACCTGCGGGCGTCGCCGAACGAGACCCCCAGGACGTCACTGGCCAGCCTGAGGATTTCCGTTTCGTTGGCCACGCGAAGCGGTGCACCTAGATCCAGCCGGTCCTCCTGATCGCGGAGGATGGCGAGGCCGAGCGCATGAAAAGTCACGACCGGTACCCGTGCGGCGGATCCGCCAGGAAGCAGGGCGTTGAGCCGCTCCCGCATCTCGCCGGCCGCCCTTCGGGTAAAGGTGACCGCCAAGCAGGATTCCGGAGGCACGCCATGACCGACAATCAAATGGGCGATCCGGTGGGTGAGCGTGCGCGTCTTGCCGGTCCCCGGCCCGGCCAATATCAGCAGTGCGCCGGAGATTGCCGACGCCGCGACGCGCTGGTCCGGATCGAGGCCAGCCAGCATCCCGGGTGCTCGAGCGGCCACTACG
>JBJKRD010000560.1:0-2705 GCA_046704925.1 Opitutaceae bacterium
GAGCGAGGGCGCTGCTCACCGCGGCCCAGTCGACGAAGGCCGGCTGCATCTCGAAAACCCAGAAGTTGCGCTGTTTCCAGCCGCGCACGAGGTCATGCGTGGCGCCGTTGCGCCAGGGATCGAGATGCTGGAGGGCGACGTAGACGGGACCCTGATCGGGCGGGGCGATCTCCTGCCGCGCCACGTAGTCGTCCCAGGCGGCGACATCGAGGTCCGTGGTCACCTCGTGGCGGTTGAAGCGGTCGGCCCAGCCGAGCCCCCCGAGGTTGGTGGTGATGAACTGCCGCGGGTCGGCATAGCGCCGGATGACCTCGATCTGATTGCGGTGGAAACTCCGCCACTCCGCGGTGACGAAACGCATGTAGTCGAGCTGGAGCCCCGGAATGCCCTGGCGGATTCCCGGCCGGACTTCGTCCCAGGTATCAAAGGTGTGGCTCCAGTACCACGTCATCCAGTGCTCGTTGAGCGAGGCCAGGGTGCCGTATTTGGCCTTCAGCCAGGCGTGAAAGTCATTGACCGCCGCCTCGTCGTACGAGTCCTCGGTCGGTTCGTTGCCGAGCTGCCAGCCGATCACGTCGGGATTGTGGCCGAAGCGCCGGGCCAGTTGCTCGACGATCCGGCGACAGAACTCGCGGTACTTCGGACTGGCGTAGGAGAACGCCCGCCCCGAACCGAGGGGCGACCGCCGGCCGTTGGCGTCGACGCGGAGAATCTCGGGATACTTGTGCTCCATCCACAGCGGCGGCGCGTCCGTGGGCGTACCCAGGATGATGTAGATGCCGTGGGCGGCGGCGGCGGAGATGACGTGGTCGAGCCAGTCCAGCGTGAAGTGCCCCTCCTCGGGCTCCATGCTGCTCCAGGCGAACTCGCCGACGCGCGCCACGTGCAGATGGCCGGCCCGCATCATGGCAAGATCCGCTTCGATCTGGGAGACGGAGCAGTGCTCCGGATACCAGGCGCTGCCGAGCAGCTCGGGCGGCACCGGCGGAAGCGGTGGCGAGGCGACGGCAAGCGCAGCGATAACGGCCGGCAGGCAGGCGGCGGAGAGCAAAACGGTTTTCATGGAGGGGGGGCGTCCGGCAGCCGGTGGGAGCGGCGGCGATCGAGCGCGGCTGGGTCAGCCGGTCTGATTCGGTCCGGCGGCGCGATAGGCCTCCGCGAGCAGCACGACGGGGTGGGTGACGCGGATGCCCCGGTCACCCGCGCCCCGGAGCCCGTTCTCGATCTGGAGGTGGCAGCCCGGATTGGCCGTGGCGACCGTGTGGGCGCCGGTTTCCCGCAGGTGGGCGAGCTTGCGCTGCTGCAGCCAGGCGGCGGTGGCGGGCTGGGTGATGTTGTAGATGCCGGCGCTGCCGCAGCACCAGGTGGACTCAGCGCACTCGCGCAACTCCAGGCCCGGGATTGACGCCAGGATTTCGCGCGGTTGCCGGCTCACCTTCTGTCCGTGGCAAAGATGGCAGGATTCGTGGTACGTGACCGCCACGGGCGCGGCCGGACGTTCAACGCTCGGGTCAGGCGGGTTTTGGGAGGCTGGACGTTGATGGTTGGGCGTTGAGCGTTGAGCGTTTGCCGCGGCCGGCTGGTCCGGCCGCCGGAAGCCGATCTCGACCAGCCACTCGTGGACGTCGCGCAGCCTTGCCGACCAGAGGGCGGCCCGGCCCGCGTAGGCCGGCTCATCGGCCAGCAGGTGATCAAAGCGACGCAAATGGGAGCCGCACCCGCCGGCGTTGGTGATGATGGCATCGAATCCCTCGGGCGGAATCAGGTCGATCAGGCGCCGGGCGAGCGCGCGCGCCGCCGCCAGGTCGCCGTTGTGGGCATGGAGCGAGCCGCAGCAAGGCTGCACCGGCGGCGTGTGCACCTCGCAGCCGTTTTCCCGCAGGACGTCGACTGTGGCGCGGTTCACCTCCGGCAGGATGAGATCCTGCACGCAGCCGGTGAGGACCGCCACCCGATGTCGGCGGCTCCCGCGGGCCGGCTCGACCGGGGGGATCAGTTGATGGGAGAAACGCGGCCGCACCCGGGGCGTCTGGGGCTCGAGCGCCCGCAGGCGGCGCGGCAGGAGACGCACGAGGCCGAGTCTGCGGGCGGCGGCCTGTAGACCGCTGGCCTGGTAACACCAAAGCAGACGGCCGGCGACGCGAAGCAATCGCGGCCGGGTGAAGAGCGTGCGGAGCAGGATCCGGCGGAGGAAGCTCCGCTTGGCGCCCGCCAGCACCTTCCGCCGCTCCACCTCGGCTCGGGCCGTTTCAAACAGGGTCGCGTAATCGACCCCCGCCGGGCAGGCAGTGGTGCAGGCGAGGCAGCCGAGGCAGTAGTACATCTCTTCGCCGAACGTCCGGGTCAGGGCCAGCTCGCCGTCCGCGACGGCCCGCATCAGCGCGATCCGGCCACGCGGCGAATTTCGCTCCCGTCCCGTCTCGACGAACGTCGGGCAGGTCGGCAGGCAGAGCCCGCAGTGCATGCACTGCTGCAGCACGCTGTAGTCGAGCGCCGCGAGGCCAGAGGCCCCGCTGGAACGTTCAACCTTCATCCTGCACCTCCGCGCGCCGGGCTATCTCCGGTATTGAACTCCCAACATCCAACGCCGAACCTCCAACTTTCAACCACAGTTGGAGAATTTGCGATAACCAGAATGTCTACACGTTCAGCCATGAATACACCATCAAATCCACCGGTCTTCGATCTGGAGGAGCGCCTGCTGG
>JBJKRD010000561.1:0-6260 GCA_046704925.1 Opitutaceae bacterium
TAGTTGTAGTGCGGCGTTTCCACGCCGTCCATCAGCAGGCAGTTCTTGTACTCGCAACTGTTGCCCAACACGCAGCCCTCGCCGACGATCACGTTGCCCCGCACGAACGCGCCCGGCCGGATTTGAGTCCTCGCCCCGATGTAGGCGGGGCCGATCAGCGTGGCGTGGGCCGGCAACTGCACGGTGGGATCCAGCCACAGCAGGCCCTCGGCGTGCACGCCGGGCGGCAGCGTCGGCCGTTGTCGGTCGAACTTGAACGCCGCGAGCGCCTGGCCGATGCGGGGCAGCCATTCCCACGGGCGCAGGTCGGCCGGAAAATGCGCGGCAAACACCGCCAGCGACGGCGGCAGCATGAACAGGTCGGCGGCTTTCACCGCCGGTACTCAAACGGGGTTGCCGTCCCCGGCCAACAAAAAAGCCGCCGGGGGCGGCGGCGAAAGCTGGAGCGGGCGAAGAGGTTCGAACTCTCGACGTCCACCTTGGCAAGGTGGTGCTCTACCAACTGAGCTACGCCCGCGTAAGAGAGAGTCGGACTATGATTTCGACCGCCCCGCCGTCAACCGGTATTTTTCTCCGGCCGTCGATGCCGCCGGGGCCGTTCGGTCTCACTTGACTCCGCCGCTTGCCGGCACGACGGCGCCCCGTATGGTTTCCCGCAAGATGCTGCGCCTGACCGCCCTGTACATCTACCCCGTCAAGTCCTGCCGGGGCCTCGCCGTGTCCGCCGCCACAATCGACGATCGCGGCTTCGCGGGCGATCGCCGGTTCCTCGTCACCGACGCGACCGGACAGTTTCTCACCCAGCGGACCCACCCGCGTATGGCCCTGATCGAAACGGCGCTCAGCGCCGACGAACTCACGCTCGCCTCGTCCGGTCAGGGCTCTGTCCGGGTCCCCTTGCAGCCCGCGACGCAGAAATTGGAGCGCCGGACGGTGACCGTGTGGAGCGACACCGTGACGGCGGACGACTGCGGCGACGCCCCGGCGCGGTGGCTCAGCGACTTCCTTGGTTTTCCCTGCCGTTTGGTACAAGCCGGAGCCGCCTACCGCCGCCCCATCCCCGACCGCAAGGTACCGGATCCCCTCTTGAGCGGGGTGGCCGAAGGCCGGGGTGTGTCTCATGAGGTGACGTTCGCCGACGGCTACCCTTTCCTCGTCATCACCGAAGCGTCGCTGGCCGACCTCAACGGCCGGCTCGCCACTCCACTCCCCGTGAACCGGTTCCGTCCGAGTCTCGTTGTCGGCGGCGCCACCCCCTATGCCGAGGATCAGTGGACGAAGTTTCGCGTCGGCAACGTCGTGTTTCACGGGGCCTCGCGTTGCGGCCGCTGCGCGATCACCACCACCGACCAGGACACGGCCGCGCGCGGCCAGGAACCGTTGCGCACCCTGGCCACCTACCGCCGCGGCGCCGACGGGGATGTTTTGTTCGGCCGCAACGTTGTGCACGAGACCAAGTCCGGTCGCGTGGCCGTCGGCGACCCGGTTGAGCTCCTGTAAGAGCGGCGCACGGCTCCGGGCAAAGACGCCCGCTGGTCTCTTTCCGCGGTTTGGCCGCGATGGCGCGCAGCTCCTTCGCCGCCAGCAGGTCCCGTTCGCGCCCCTATGCTTCCTTCGAAGCGATCAGATCCTCGAGCGACATGACGTGAAATCGTCGCCCCTCGACATCCACTTTCTCCGCCCTGCTCTTGAGCCGGCCAAAATCACCCGACCCCGCCACTGAGGTCAGGAAATCAATGACTCTCTTGTCCGTTTGCAGGTAAAGATTGTTCAACGGCTCGCCGGGCGGCGGAAACTCGAGGAACGGCCGCTTTCGCGAAGTCAGACGATCCACCGGATTCCACCCGGCGTGTGCCCGACGGAGCCGGGCGATGTTCCCGTTCGTCGGCACCGTGCAAATGTCGACGTCACGAGTCAGGTAGGACGAGCCGTGCGTGATGGCCGCGTAGCCGCCAATGATCACGAACTCGATTCCCGACTCAGCGAGACGACTCAGGAGTTGAGCGAAGTTCTCCACGGAGCTTCTTCCCCGCCTTTTCGAGCATCAGGGCCAACGCCAGCGCTGCATCGTGTTGGCGCCAGCGCTCCGCCACCGACAGTGCAAGGTTCGTGTCCAGCAGGTCCAGATCGATGCCGGCGCGGCGCGCTTCTTCGATGGCCGGATCCATCTGTTTCATCCGCCGATTGTCCGCGAATTCCCCGCGCGCGCAAAGCCTGTTTTCACTCCTCGTAGCCGCCCCGGCGCGCCTGCTTGATGCGGGCGCGGTGCTTCTTGTCGGCAATCATGCGCCGCTTCTGACCCCGGCTCTTCTGGCGGGTGCGCCGCCGCTCGGTTTCCCGGGCCGCCTGCGCCTGCGCCGCCGCCCACCGCCGCCGGGCCTCGAGCTTGGCACACAACAGCGCCCACGCCCGCTCCCGGTTGGCCGCCTGCGACCGCTCTTCCTGGCACCGCACCTCCACGCCGCTCGGACCGTGGCGCAGCCACACCGTCGATGCGGTCTTGTTGATCTTCTGCCCGCCCGGCCCGGCGCCGCGTACAAACCGCTCCTCCACCTCGGCCGCCGCCACCCCGAGCTCGGCGAGGCGCTGGCGCGTGTGCGGCGAGATTTGCGATGGAAAATCAGTCACGGCTTTGTTTCTCTCCGGTGAAACCTTACCCGCGCCCGATAGTCAAATCCTAGTCGGGGCAGCAGGTCCGCATCTACAAGTCTCGCGTTTTCACACGGTTCCATTATCCCACCAGCAACCAATCCGTCTCATGCTCAACGGTCCCCCTTGGTCCCAGAAACTTCGCGCTGAAATCGGCAAGGCGGTCATCGGTCAGGACACCGTCGTGGAACGCCTGCTCGTGGCCCTGCTGGCCAACGGCCACGTCCTGCTCGAGGGCATGCCCGGTCTCGCCAAGACGCTCCTGGTCAAATCCCTCGGCCAGGCCCTGGGGGTGCAATTCGAGCGGATCCAGTTCACCCCCGACCTGCTGCCGAGCGACGTGGTCGGGACCATGATCTTCCAGCCCAAGGAGGGTACGTTCGCCCCCCATCGCGGGCCGATCTTCGCCAATCTGCTGCTGGCCGACGAGATCAACCGGGCCCCCGCCAAGGTGCAAAGCGCGTTGCTGGAGGCCATGCAGGAGCGGCAGGTCACGATCGGCGGGCTTTCGCAGCCCCTGCCGTCGCCGTTCTTCGTCATGGCGACGCAGAACCCAATCGAGCAGGAGGGCACCTATCCCCTGCCCGAAGCCCAGACCGACCGGTTCCTGTTCAAGCTCATCCTCGATTACCCGTCGGCGGAGGAGGAAAACGTCGTCATGCAGCGCTGGGGCCAGGTGACGAAGCAGCCGACGCTGGCCGCGGTTTCCAGCGGCGAGGAGCTCCTCGCCCTGCGCCACGAGGTCGACCGGGTGCATGTCGCGCCCGAGGTCCACCGCTACATTCTCTCCATGGTCCGCGCCACCCGAATGCTCGCGGAGCGCACCGGCAATTCGGCCGCGCGCCGCCAGCTCAATTTCGGCGCCTCGCCGCGGGCCTCGCTCGCCCTGTTCCAAACCGGGCGGGCGCTGGCCTGGCTGCGCGGCGAGGATTACGTCTCCCCCGCGCTCCTGCAGGAACTGGCGCCCGACATCCTGCGTCACCGGCTCGGGCTGACCTACGAGGCCGAGGCCGAGGAGATCACCACCGATCAGATCATCCGCCAGATCATCGAGCGCACGCCGGTGCCGGCGGCCGCTTGACCCCCCGGCGTCGCCGTACCTTCCCTCCCTTCCTTGCCGTCCTCCGTCGCCACCGCCGCCAACCCGCAATCCCAGCTGGCCCTGCTGCGCCGCCTGGAATGGCGCGTGCGGCACGCTGTCGAAAATGTGCTCAGCGGCGAATACCGCTCGGCCTTCCGGGGCCGCGGCATGGAGTTTGACCAGGTCGTGAAATACGAATTCGGCGACGACGTGCGTGACATCGATTGGAACGTGACCGCCCGGCTCGGCGAGCCCTACCGCAAGAAGTTCGTCGAGGAGCGCGAGGTCACCCTGCTGCTGGTGTTCGAGGATTCGCCCAGCCTGCAGTTCGGCTCGTCGGCCCTGACCAAACGCGAGGCGCTGCTCGAACTGGCCGGTCTCGTCATGCTGCTGGGCGCCGTCAACCGTGACCGGGTGGGCTATGTCCTGGCCACCCCCCAGGGCCATCTGGTGAAGGAACCCGTGCGCGGCCGCGGCCCGATCCTGCACGCCGCGTCGACCCTGCTCGGGGCGCCGCCGGCCCCGCTGGATACCGGATCGGAGAGATCGGATTTCGGACCGGGGACGCCGGATGCCGGAAAGGCACCGGCGGACGGTGGGCCTCCGATACTTTCAGGCCCGGCGCCGGCCGCGGCGAAGACGCGTCCCGCGAAGGATGCCATCCTCGCCGGTATCCGGTATCCGCGGTCCGATATTCCCTGGCAGCTCATCGCCCGGGCCGCGCCCAAGCACAGCATCCTGATCTGGCTCGCCGACTTTCCGCCCCGGGGGGCGCCGGAGGGCTGGGCCGTGTTGCAGCGACGTTACCGCACGATGGGCTTCCGGGTCGACGACCCCTGGGATCGTGCCCTGCCGTCCGGCGATGTGCTCGCTGCATACGACCCGCTGGCCGGCCGGCTGGTGACTCTCGACGCCTCGGCGGGACAGCGCGCCGCGCACGCGGAATGGCGGGAGCGGCGCGAACAGGCCTTCCGGGAACTTTTTCCGGACACACTCAGCCGCCTGGTGGTCAATACCGAGCAACCCCGGCTCGACGCGCTGGTGCGGTTCTTCCACGCCCGGATGCGAACCCGCACCCGCGGCTGAAAAGCTCCAAACGCCAATGTCCGGACTCCAAAGGAATCACTCCCCAGAAGACGATCGTCGGACGCACCGCGTCCCTTTTTTCGACGTTGGGCTACTGATTTCGGGAATCGCTCTGGAATCTGGCGGGTGGCTTCTGGGATTTTTCGCGCCGCAACGCGGCGCCTATGGTTGATATGGGCTGGGGCAATTTCATCTTCAAGGATCCCTGGTGGCTGGCGGCCCTGCTGGTCATTCCCCTCGTGGCCTGGCTGCGGGGCCGGCGCGGCGTGCCCGCGCTGGTGGTCCCGTTCGCCGCGGCCTGGTACCGGCCGTCGCTCGTGACCGCCTCGCGCCTGCCTGTCACCATCGGGATGACCGGGCTCGCGCTGCTCGTGCTGGGCATGGCCCGCCCGCAACAGATCAACGACCGGCGGATCACCCACGAGCGGGGCTACGACCTGATCCTCGCGATCGACCTTTCGGGCAGCATGCTCGCGGAGGACAACCCGCGGCCGGGCGAGGGCCCCAACCGCCTGCAGGTTATCAAGCCGGTCATCCGCGCGTTCATCGACGAGCGGCCCAACGACCGCATCGGCATCGTGGTGTTTGCGACCCACGCATACACGCTGGCGCCGCTGACCTTCGACCACGCCTGGCTCGCGAGGCAACTCGACCGCCTCCACATCGGGGTGATCGACTCCGACCACACCGCCATCGGCGACGGCCTGGGCATCGCGCTCACCCGCCTCGAACAGGCCGGCCGCGAGGTCGGCAACCGGCGCAAGGGCGCGTTCGTGGTCCTCCTGACCGACGGATCCAACAACTCGGGGGTGCTCCAGCCGATGCAGGCCGCCGAGATCGCGCGCGCCCGCGGCATCCCGGTCTACACGATCGGCGCGGGCAAGGACGGCTACACCTTCCTGCCGGTCCAGGATGATCATGGGCGCACGGTCTCCTACACGCAGATCATGGCCGATCTCGACGAGAAGACCCTGAACGCCATCGCGGAGCAGACCGGCGGCCGCTTCTACCGCGCCCGCGACGCCGACACCATCAAATCGGCTTTTCAATCCATCGACCGGGCCCAGAAGATCGATTTCCAGGCGCGGCCCCTGCTGATCACGACCGAGCTCTTCCCGTGGTTTGTCGTGCCGGGCCTGCTCGGTCTCCTGGCCGCCGGCCTTGTTTTCGCGTGGCCCACGCTGCGGGAATTTCGGATGACGGATCGCGGACACTGGATCGTCGGCGCCCGGACTTCCGGACACGTTTCCCCTCCTCCTCACTCTGGAGTCACCAATCAGAATTCCCCGGTCCACAATCCGCTCTCCGAAATCCGAAATCGATGACCTTCTATTGGCCGCATCTGCTCTGGCTCCTCGCGCCCCTCGTCGCCCTGGCGGTGGGGGACGCGGTGCGGCGCGGCCAGGGTGTGGCGGCCCGCACCAGGCCGAAGATCCTCCGCGCG
>JBJKRD010000562.1:0-7661 GCA_046704925.1 Opitutaceae bacterium
TCGTCCGGGCGATCTTCGGCCATCCCCTGGGGCCGCCGCCGCCGGATCCGTCGCGGACTTTCATCGACACGGAGAAAACCACCGCCTTCTACGGCTTGACGAATTACTCGACCAAGGTCGGCGACAAGCCGCTGAGCGGGGAGCTCGGGGTCCGCATGGTGCACACGGACGACAGCCTCGGTGGCTACCAGCGGCAGACCGTCGCCGGGAACACCACGGGGCCCTATGAACTGACGACCGTCAGCCGGACAAGGTGGACGGCGCTGCCGACGGCCAACGGCCGCCTGAAGCTGCAGGACGACATCCTGCTGCGCGCCTCGTTCACCAAGACGATGACGCGCCCGGACTTCAGCGCCCTGAATCCCGCGCTCACCCTGTCGTCGCCGGGCCCGACGCTCCCCCGCCTGGTCTCGGGCGGCAACCCCGACATGGATCCGATCAAGTCGACCAACTACGACCTGTCGCTCGAGTACTATCCGAGCAAGGCTGGTTATGCGTCGGTGGCCGGCTTCTACCGGACCATCGACGGTTACATCCAGAACTATGCCGGTTCGGAGGTCATCAATGGCAGCACCTACTCGGTCACCCGCCCGCGCAGCACCCACAACGGCTACCTGAAGGGCGTGGAGGTCAGCTACCAGTTCTTCTTCGACTTCCTGCCCGATCCGTGGAAGGGGCTGGGTTTGCAGGCCAACTACACGTACATCAAGGGGGAGACGGAGAATCCGATCACCAACATCAAGCAGGACATCGCCCAGGTCTCGAAGGACAACTACAACCTCATCCTGCTTTATGACCGGGGTCCGCTCACCGGCCGGCTCGCCTATGTCTGGCGCGGACGCTACATCGACAGCTTCAACCAGCCCGGAATCCAGCCGTCGACCGTCTGGGTCCAGCCGCGCGGCCAGCTCGATTTCTCGGCGGGCTACGAGATCATCAAGGGGCTCACGGTCACCTTCGATGCCACCAACATCACAAAGACCAAGTACCACGACAACTTTGGCAACCTGGCGATGTTCCCCCGCGACGTGCGCAGCTACGACACGACGTACGAAGTGGGGCTGCGGTATCGCTACTGAAACCCGGACCGCCTTGGACATTCCTGACGGTTCGGCCCACTCCGGCCGTCAGGACGGTCGAAGACGTTTGCGAAGACAAGGCCATCCGCCCGCCATGGGGCCAACGGGGTGACGGCAATCCCGCGGGGCGGATGCCTTTCTGTGATATCGACGGGCTCCGCGGTCGTTCCTGCTTCCGGCTGGGGCGGAAGGCGGCCCGGGACCATCGACCGGAGTGGGCAACAATGAGTGCGGTTCGTTTGGCTATTCGATGCAATCTGCTCATTCACGGTTCTTCTGGCTGGTCCTCGGATTGGCGTTGGTCCCCCAAGGCTTCGCCGAGCCGCCCCGGCAGGTGAGCGTCCATGACCCGGCCATGGCCAAGGAAGGGGACACCTACTACCTCTACAGCACCGGCCCCGGAATCACCTTCTACAGTTCAAAGGACATGAAGAGGTGGGAACGGCGGGGGAGGATCTTCGCGGGGGAACCCTCGTGGGCGCGAAAGGTGGCGCCCGGGTTCAACGGGCATCTTTGGGCGCCCGACATTATCCGGCACAACGGCCGCTACCTGCTGTATTACGCGGTGTCGGCGTTTGGAAAGAACACGTCCGCAATCGGCGTGACCGCCAGCCCGACGCTGAATCCGGACGCTTCGGATTACCATTGGGAGGACCTGGGCATCGTGCTGCAGTCGGTCCCGAACCGCGACCTTTGGAATGCGATCGATCCTGACGTCGTGGTGGATGGGGCCGGCACCGCCTGGCTGGCCTTCGGTTCGTTCTGGTCGGGCATCAAGCTGGTCAAACTCAATGACGCGTGGACGGCGCCGGCCGAACCCGCGGAGTGGTATTCGCTCGCGAAACGGGAACGATCGGTGCTCGAGGACGACCGCCGGGCCGGACCGGCCGAGATCGAGGCGCCGTTCATTTTCCGGAAGGGCGACTACTACTACCTGTTCGTTTCCTGGGGCAAATGCTGCATCGGCGTCAAGAGTACCTACCGGATCATGATCGGCCGGTCGCACGACGTGCGCGGCCCCTACCTGGACAAGGAGGGCCGGAACCTGGCGGAGGGCGGGGGCAGCCTCTTGCTGGGCGGGACCCCGGCCTGGCCCGGCCTGGGGAGCAACAGTGTCTATACGTTCAACGGCAGGGATTACATGGTTTTTCATGCGTACGAAGCGGCCGACAACGGCCTGCAGAAACTGAAGATCGCCGAATTGACCTGGGATGCCGACGGATGGCCGGAGGTTGATCCGGATGTCCTCCAGACCTACACGAGCGAATTAATCCACTGACCTCCCGCCCATCGTCTTCCGTCGCCGGGCCCGAAGGGGCCGGGCCAGCGCCCCCCCAACCCTCCCCATGAAAACAAAGCGGCTCACGGTCGTGGAAAAGATCGGCTTCGGCAGCGGCGACGCGGCGGTGAACGTCGTCTGGTCGGCCCTGGCGATCATCATCACGTTCTTTTACACGGACGTGTACCGGCTGAACGTCGCCCACATCGCCATGCTGGGTTTGATCCCGCGGCTGATCGATGCGTTCGCCGATGTGGCGATGGGCATGTACACCGACAGCCACAGCACGCGCTGGGGCCGGTACCGCCCCTATTTCCTGGTCTTCGCCGTGCCGTTCGGCCTGGCGATCATGCTGGTGTTCACGACGCCGAACCTCCCGTACACCGGCAAACTGATCTGGGCCTATGTGACCTACATCCTGATGATGCTGGTCTTCACGGCGATCGTCATCCCCTACATCTCCCTGCCCGGGGTTCTGACGGCTGACCCCCAGGAGCGCCTTTCGGCCAATGGCTACCGGCTGTTCTTCGCCAAGGGGGCTTCCCTGCTGGTCAACACGTTTGTGCCGATTTTCGCCGCGCGCTGGGGGGAGGCGCACCTCGCGAAGGGCTACCAGGTGTCGATGGCGATCATGGCCGGCATGGCCACGCTGCTGTTCATCTTCTGTTTCTTCACCACGACTGAACGGGTGGTGCACCAGAATGACCGCAAGCCGCTGGGCGAGCAACTGGGCCTGCTCTGGAAGAACGATCAATGGATGGTGCTGTTCTGGGTGTGCCTGGTCGGCACGATTGGCTACGTGATCCGCGGGTCGGCGGCGCTCTACTACGCCAAGTATTACCTGGGGGGGGATGCGGAAATGCAGGCTGGTTTCGTCACCACGGGCATCGTGGGCAACATCCTCGCCATGGTCGCCTCCACCTGGATCACGAAGAAGTTCTGCAAGATCCAGCTCTTCCGCTGGTCGCAACTGATCACCTTCGCGCTAAGCGTGACCATGTTCGTGACGGTGGGCCAGAGCAGCATCGTGGCCGCGTTTGTCCTCTATTTTCTCATCAACTTCATCGTCGACCTGCAGGGCCCGGTGTTCTGGTCGATCATCTCCGAGGCGGTCGACTACGGCCAGGTGGAGAGCGGCCGGCGCGTGGCCGGAATGGCGTTCGGCGGGGTCTCCTTCGCCCAGAAGATGGGCATGAGCCTGGCGGCCGGCATGGTCGGCTGGCTGTTGACCTATTTTCATTACCAGGCGGACCAGGTGCAGACGGTGTTCACGCTGCGGGGCATCGCGCTGCTGCTCACCGTCATCCCGGGGGTCTTTCACCTCGGGATGGGGCTGCTGATGTACAAGTACCGGATCACCGACCAGTATTACAACGAGGTCAAAGCGAAGCTGGCGGCGCAGGGGAAGCTGGTCTTTGCCGATTCCAGCGACGCGACCTCCGCCTGAGCGCGGACTCCCATGGCCAACGTTCTCCAACCCTTGATTCTCCAGCGCGCCGACCCGTGCATCCGCCGGTTCGACGACGGCTGGTACTACTTCACCGCCTCGGTCCCGGCCTACGACCGCATCGAGCTGCGCCGCGCCCGCACCATCGCCGGGTTGCCGGACGCCCCGACGGTCGCTGTCTGGCGAAAGCCGGATGCCGGCCCGTTCAGTGAGCTGATCTGGGCGCCCGAGCTGCACCGGATTTTCGACACGTGGGTCGTCTTCTTCGCCGCCGCGCCCTCCCGGGCGATCAAGGACGAGCTGTTCCAGCACCGCATGTGGGCCATCACCACCACCGCGCGGAATCCGCTCGAAGGCCCGTGGACGGCGCCGGTCCGGATCGACAGCGGCATCGACGCCTTCTGTCTTGATGCCACGGCGTTCATCCATCGCGGTGCGACCTACTACGTCTGGGCGCAAAAGGATCCGGCGATCCGGGGCAACTCGAACCTCTGCATCGCCCGTCTGGCCTCGCCGACGCGCCTGGCGACACCGGCCGTGCGGCTCTCGGTGCCGGAGTTTGACTGGGAGTCGCGCGGGTTCTGGGTCAACGAAGGGCCGTCGGTGCTGGTGCGGCGTGGGCGCGTGTTCATCAGCTACTCCGCCAGCGCCACGGACGAGAACTACTGCATGGGCCTGCTCCACGCCCGCGAGGACGCCGACCTGCTCGAAGCGCGGAGCTGGACCAAGGCGCCGCAGCCGGTCTTGCGGACGGACTACGAGCACAAAATCTACGGCCCCGGGCACAACAGTTTCACGGTGAGCGAGGACGGGAGGACGGACCTGCTGGTCTATCACGCCCGGACCTACACGGAAATCGTCGGCGATCCGCTCTGGGATCCCAACCGGCACACCTACGTGAAGCCGCTGAAGTGGGACGCCGCCGGCATGCCGGTGTTCGGCAGTCCGGCGGTGGCGGATTGAACCGCTGGACCTTCCGGAAAGAGATGAAAATACCCAGGCGATCGGAAGTGAATGGCGGCGGGCCTTGCGCGGGACTGCGCGCCGGCGCGCGCCGGGGCCTGGTGGTCGCCTGGCTGCTGCTGGCCGTCGCCGCTTCCGCCGGCAGGGCCGCGGACTGGCCGTTGTCCGGAAGCCTCGGAGCGCACGATCCGAGCATCATCCGCGAAGGCGATACCTGGTGGTGTTTCGCCACCGGCGCGGGTCTGCCGGTGAAATCCTCGTCCGACGGCCTGAGCTGGACCCAGCGCACGCCGATCTTCCCGGCCGAGCTCTCGTGGTGGCGGACCTACGCGCCCGCCATGGGCATGAACGACGTCTGGGCGCCGGACGTGCACCGGTTCGGCGGCCGGACGTGGTGCTATTACTGCGTGTCGGAATTCGGCCAAAACAACTCGGCCATCGGCCTGACCTCGTGCTCCAGCCTCGCGGCCGGCGACTGGCGCGACGACGGGATGGTCATCAGTTCCAAGAGCGGCACGGATGCGTTCAACACGATCGATCCGGACCTGGCGATCGATGCGGCGGGGCAGCCCTGGCTGGTCTTCGGGTCGTGGTTCGACGGCATCCACGTGGTGCGGCTCGACCCGGCCACCATGAAACCGACCGGCACCGTCTATTCGATCGCCCAGCGGGCCAACGGGATCGAGGGCGCGAACATTGTCTACGCGAACGGTTACTATTATCTGTTCGTCTCGATCGACCGCTGCTGCCTGGGCGTCAACAGCACCTACAAGATCGCCTATGGCCGGGCCACCGACATCACGGGTCCCTATGCGGATCGGGGCGGCACGGCGATGCTGAGCGGCGGCGGCACCGTGCTCTTTGCCGGCGACACCCGGTGGAAGGGTCCCGGCGGCGAGAGTGTCATCCGAAACGGCGGGCCGTGGATCATCGCGTACCACGCATACGACGCCGACAACAGCGGCAACCCGACCCTGCGGATCAACGACCTGTTTTGGGACACGAACGCGTGGCCGACCTTCACGGGCCCGGGTTGGGTGGCGGGCACACCGGCCGGCCAGGCGGGAACGTCCGGCAGCGCCGACGGCACCGGGTCGGCCGCCCGGTTCTCCTCGCCCGCCGACGTCGCGGCGGACGGCAGCGGCAATCTCTACGTGGCGGACACCTACAACAACGCCGTGCGCAAGATTTCCTCGGCCGGGGTCGTCACCACCGTCGCCATGGGGTTCAATCATCCGTCCGGGATCGCGGTCGACGGGCTGGGCAATCTCTACGTGGCTGACACGGACAACAATGCGATCCGCAAGATCGGCACCGGCGGCGCCGTCACGACCCTGGCCACGGGCTTCAATGGCCCGTCGGGGATTGCGGTCGACCCCGCCGGGACCGTGTACGTGGCGGACACCTTGAACGACGTCATTCGTCAGGTCACGGCGGCCGGCAGTGTCAGCACGGTGGCCGGCGCGGTCGGCGCCTCCGGCAGCGCCGATGGCACGGGGACGGCCGCCCGCTTCGCCGGTCCCCAGGGCCTCGCCCTCGATGGCAGCGGCCACCTTTACGTGGCGGACACGAACAACGACACGATCCGCCGGATCGATCTCGCGTCCGGGGCGGTCGTCACCGTGGCCGGAACAGCCGGCGTGGGCGGGAGCGCGGACGGCAGTGGCAGCCAGGCGCAGTTCCTCTTTCCCTCGGGGGTGGCGGCGGACGCCGCAGGCAATGTCTTCATCGCCGACACCGACAACAGCACGATCCGCAAGCTCAACGCCGCGGGCGCGGTCGTCACCGTCGCCGGGCAGCCCGGCACCAACGCGAGCGCGGACGGCACCGACGGCGCCACGCGTTTCCATTTTCCCACGGGTCTCGCCGCCGCCGCGGGCGGCAACATCTATGTGGCCGACACCAACAACCAGACCATCCGCCGGCTGACCCAGGCGGTCGCGCCCGGGATCACCACCCAGCCGCAAAGCCAGACGGTCACCGCGGGCTCGAGCGTCCAGTTCACCGTCGCCGCCTCCGGACAGCCGGCGCCGACCTATCAATGGTCTTTCAACGGCACGGCGATCAGCGGCGCGACGGCCAGTTCCTACAGCCTCAGCAATGTCCAGGCCGCGAACGCCGGCAACTACACGGTCACCGTGACGAACGCGGCGGGCAGCGTCACCAGCGCCACGGCCACGCTGACGGTAAATGCGGCCGCCGGCGGATCATCCGGCGGTGGAGGGGGTGGCGGTGGCGGAGGCGGGGCAATGGGGGCGTGGTTTCTCCTGGGACTCGGGTTGCTCATCGTGGCGCGGCAGTCCCGGCTGAGCCGCGCCGCCGCCATGCAGGGTGGCCGCCGACGTTGAGACGGGGGTCCGGGTGGAACCCGCGCTCCGCGCGGGTTCACGGGCCTATCGACCGACGAGATCCTTTCAGCCCGCCCGACCTTCATTGCCAGCCATCCGCCGCCGTCCTTCGGGCAATGTCGGACAAGTTGGGGCCGAACGAGGCCGGGTTCCACCGGCGGGGAAGACCGGCGGGCATATCCGCCGAGCGCTGAGCGCTTGCAGCGCGGTGACGGGGAGTTCGGCAACCTTTGGTGGCGGCTCCCCCGCGCGGTGGCGCTCGATCCTTTGGTGGCGGCCCACAGTCGCGGCGGGCATTTGCCCGGCGGAAAGCCGGCGTCGGGCGTCAAGTCCGACCGGCAGAGATTGACCCGCCGACGCTTGGCGACGGCGCTTGCGGCGCGGGGACGTCCGTGGTCTGCTTGCCGCGATTTGGCGACCGGAAGCAACGGTGACCGTTGAATCTCCATGCACTCGACCCCACGCTACCTTGTCCCGATAATGGCGCTGATCGTCGCGACCACAGCCCGGGCCGCTGATTCCGGCGTGACCCTGACGATCGACAC
>JBJKRD010000563.1:0-5923 GCA_046704925.1 Opitutaceae bacterium
CCCGACGTGTTGGCCGCTTTCGAGGTATTCGTGCGCCTGGCGCACCTCGGCGAGCGGGAAGACGCGGTCAACTGCGACGCGCACCTTTTTCGCGGCCAGGAGCGGCCACACCTGCTCCGCCAGCTCGCGGGCGATGCGGCCCTTCTCCGGGATGGGCCGGGGTCGCATCGTCGAGCCGGTGAGGGTGAGGCGTTTCTGCATCAGGCGCATCAGGTTGATCGTGACCTCGGCCCCGGACTGCACGCCCACCTGTACGAGCCGGCCCCCGAATGCGAGGCAGCGGATGTTCATCGCGGTGTAGCTGCCGCCGACGATGTCCAGGATCACATCCACGCCGCGCCCGCCGGTCAGGCGCTTGATCTCGTCCGGGAACGCGGCGGTCCGATAGTTGATCGCGGCCCGGGCCCCGAGCTGGACGCACGCCGCGCATTTTTCGTCCGAGCCGGCGCTGGCGAACACCTCGGCGCCGAACGCGCGCGCCAGCTGGATCGCGGTGGTGCCGATACCGCTCGTGCCACCGTGCACGAGAACGCGCTCGCCGGCCTGCAGCCGCCCCAGTTGGAAGAGGTTGGCCCAGACGGTGAAGAACGTCTCCGGAATTCCGGCCGCCTCCTCCATCGACAGGCCCTCCGGGATCGGCAGGCACTGTGCGGCGGGGACGGCGCAGAATTCCGCGTAGCCGCCCCCGGGCACCAGCGCGCAGACGCGATCGCCGACGGGCAGCAGGGCCTCGCCGCCGTGGGCGCACACGACGCCGGCGACCTCCAGGCCCAGGACCGGCGAGGCGTCCGGCGGCGGGGGATATTTGCCGGCCCGCTGCAGCAGGTCGGGCCGGTTCACGCCCGCGGCGTGCACCTCGATGAGGACCTCGGCGGCTGACGGCACGGGTTTCGGGCCGTCGGCCAGTTGCAGGACTTCCGGGCCGCCCGGGGCGGCAATGGTGACGTATCGCATGCGCTTTTCCGGTAACCCGGCGAGGCACGAAAGTCAAAGGATGGGCGATCTGGCCGGAGGCCGGAGATCGGGCCGGAAGGACCGTTCGGCGCCGGCTATCGCGGGGTTCCCCGGACAAACAGGAGCTCTCCCGGCGCGGTTGGTTCCGCCTGGCTCTCGTCGGCGGTGGCCGGCACGAAAGAGAGAGCCCGCAGCAGGGCGATGGATCGCCGGTTGCGAGCGTCGGTCGTCGCCAGGAACCGGGCGCAGGCGTGGTCTTGCTGCAGATGGTCGATCATGGCCGCGGCGGCGGCGCGGGCGTACCCGCGGCCCCACACGCGGCGGGCGAAGACGAAGGCGACCCAGGCCGCGTCGGGCGGAATGACAGTCGCCTGGACATAGCCGATGCAATCGCCGCCGGGCTCCCGGACGACCCAATTGAGCCACCGCTGACGTTGATCCGGCGATGCCCGCTGCTCCCATCGGGCAAAAGCCGTTCGTAGCTCGTCCACCGATGAGGGCGGGCCGCGGTCGAGGAATCGATAGAGCTCCGGGTCGGACAGAATGCCGAACATTTCGTCCGCGTGGGAGACCGTCAGCGGCTCGAGCGACAGGTCGGGCAACGACAATCTCTTCATGCCGGCGGGGGCCGGTTGGGAGTTCGAGGCCTGGCGGGATCGCGTAGACAATTGGGGTGAGGTTGATGCGTCCGTCTACCGCCGGTCGTAGACCAGCGTGACGGTCTGGTCGCCGGCCGACGACTGCGTCTCGCGCTGGATCGTGAGGCGGGACCCGCCTTCGCTCAGGGCCCAGGTATCCGTCACAGTCATCTTGGAGCCCGGGGTCCAGACGGGGGCGATGGTGGAGACGATCAGCAAGTGCTGCCGGTCGGACGTGAGCCGGGCCGTGGTGGCGCGGGGCGACTGCATGTACGTCGACCGGGATTCGGCGCCGTCGAGCGTCAGTGTTTCCTCCGTCACCTCGTCGTCCGCGTACTCGAGGACCCGCGTGCTGCGGATCGTGAGGGTGCCGTCCTGCTGCGTGACGTCGAGGCGCGCCGGCAGATAGGCGGCGCCCGTCTGCCCGAGCGAGCTGCGATCCTGGGCGAACGTCCACGAGCCCGAGAAGTCGGCGGGGGCGGGGATGAAGTGGAGCGGCGGCAGGCCGGCCGCCGCCCGGACCGGCGCCATCACCCGCCAATAGGCCGGGTCCTCGAGATGGAGGATGCGGGGATCGCGCAACAGCGCATCATACCGCCGGCGCGGCGTGTTGCGAACCATGCCCGTCCAGATGCCGTACCACGCCCACCGCGGCTGTCGCCGCAGGATCTCCGGCGTGGGCGGGTTGCCCACTTCGTCGAGCGCGAGCGGCTTGCCCTGCGAAAGCGCCACGAGGCTGTCGTAGTAGGTTTGGGCGAAGTCGTCGTGGTAGACGTCGAGCGCCAGCACGTCGACGTAATCGATGCCGGGGAAATACTTCGCATGCTCCATGTGCGCGTTGTGGACGCGATCCATGCTCCAGACCCAGATCAGGTTGGTGAGGTGGTGCACGTGGACGAAGCGGTCGAACAACTGGCGGTAGAGCGCGGCGGTGCCGGATTTGCCGGTGCGGCCGCCCCACCAGAACCAATCGCCGTTCATCTCGTGGTACGGCCGCCACAACACCGGCACGTGGGCGTCCTGGAGTTGCTTGAGAAAACCTGCGATTCGGTCGACCTGGGCGCACCAGTGCTCGTACAGCTTCGTGCCGGGCGTGAGCAGGTCCCGGAATTGCCCGTCGGTCAGGCGGCCCTGGACGCTGGCGAGCTGCTGGGGATCGGCGCCCGGGAGCGGCCGAAAGGTCACCGGTTCGTCGGCGGTCGGCGGGACCGCGTGCCAGCAGAGGTCGACCAGGCAGCCGCGGCGCCACTGGCGGATCGCCTCACGCACGATGTCGGGGCGGGCGCGGTAGGAGTCGGTGTCGCCGGCCTTGGCAAAGCCGAAGTCGGAGGCAAAGATCGCGGGCGTCTTGCCGAGGTACCGGGCGGCAAAGGCGGAGTTGCGGCTGCCAGTGGCGGGATAGTTGTGCTGGCCGGTGAGCGTGTACCGGCCGGAGATCGCGCGCAGCATCTGCAGGACCGCCCGGACCTCGGGCGAGGCGTCGGGCGTGACCGGCTGGATCGCATCGGTGTCTCCGCGCGACGCCGACGCCACCAGGCCGAGGGCCAGGAGGGCGAAGACGAGGAGGCGGCGCCGGGGTTTCACGCGCTCACAGTTGCCACCGGCGGGGAGCTGTCAACGGAAGGGCTCGGGCGGTGCCGTCACCGTCCTTGCTCCGATCGCCGATGCCGGTACAGTGGAGTCATGCCGGCCAGGCCCCCTCCTTCGCACCTGCAGGCCGCCCGTGAACGGCAGCAGGCCATCATGCGGACCCTGACGCCGCAGCAACGCCTGCAGCAGGCGCTGCGAATGAATCGGGCGATGCGGGATCTGATGGCGGCCGGATATCGGGCGCGCAATCCGGGCTGGACCGAGGGCCAGGTGCAACGGGCCGTGGCCGACCGTATTCTCCATGCCCGCACCGGATGAGCTGAGCTTGTTCGTCGAACGCCTGGAGCGCTCGGGCGTGCCCTACATGGTGACGGGGGCCGCCGCGGCGATCATTTATGGGCAGCCGCGGGTGACGAATGACCTTGACGTGGTCCTGAGCTTGGATGACGCGGGGCGGGCCGCGCTGCTGCGGTTGTTTCCGGCGACTGAATACTATGTGCCTCCGGAAACCGTGATCCAGTCGGAGCAGGCACGGGCCCAGCGCGGGCACTTCAATCTCATCCACCTCGAATCGGGGTACAAGGCGGACTGTTATCTGGCCGGGTCGGATCCGCTGCACGCCTGGGCGCTGCCGCGGCGCCAGCGGATGCCTTGGCGGGGGGATCTGGCCGTGGCGGTGGCGCCACCGGAATATGTGGTGCTGCGTAAGGTGGAATTCTACCGCGAAGGGCGGTCGAGCAAGCACGCGGCGGACATAAACGCCATCCGGGAAGTCACCGGGGTCGACGAAGCTCAGCTGACGCCGTGGCTGGTCTCCCTGGGGCTGACCGGGATCTGGTCGGAGCTGACGGGCGCCGGCGAAGGCCGTTCCCGGCGGGACCCTTAGGCGGCCAGCCGGCGCTCGCGCAACGCGACTTCGATTCGGTCCACTTCACCCTGGCGCAGCGGATAAAGCCAGATGGCGAAGGCCTTCAGGATCGCGAAGATTCCGGGCACCACGGAAAAGGCGAGCAGGATGCCGAGCATCGCGGTCGGGGTCTGGTGAACGTCGCGGACGAACCCGAACCCGGCGAGGAACAGCGGCAGGATCACGCCGGCGAGCATGGATCCGGTCTTGAGGGCGAACAGCGACGCCGAATAGACCAGCGCCGTGGAACGCCGGCCGAATTTCCATTCGCCGTAGTCGGCCACGTCGGCGTACATCGCCCAGAGCAGAGCGGACGTCGGACCCATGCAGAGGCTGCCGATCGAGTTGACCGCCAGCAGCAGTCCGAAATTGTGCCGGGGCAGGAAGTAGAACGAGCCGTAGCACACCGCCGTGGCGAGCGTAAGGGCGATCGCCAGCGACCGTTTGTCGGCCCGGCGGGCGACCAAGCCGAGGCAACCGGCGCCGAGCATCTGGCAGGCGCCGTTGGAGGAGAGAAAGACGGTGGCGCGGTCCATGAAGCCGAACAGGATCGGTGCGCCGCTGTCACCCACCACGTATTTGAAGTAGAACAGCGTGCTGCCGGAGCGGAGGATGATGAACGTCGTCGAGAAGATCGCGGCGAAGAGCATCGTCACCCACGGCCAATTCCGGACCAGTTCCTGAAGCTCGCCGCGGATGTTGGTCTTCTGGCCGGGTGGCGGGCTGACGCGCTCGCGCGTGGTGGCGAAGCAGAGCAGGAACATCGCCACCGAGGCCGCGGCAAAGATCGCCATGGTGTGCTGAAAGCCCCGCACCTCGCTGTGTCCGCCCAGCACCCGGACCAGGGGTTTGACGAACGAGGCGATCAGGAATCCGCCGCCGAAGGCGCCGACGAACCGGAAGCTCGACGCCACGGTGCGCGTGCGCGACGACGGGCTGATCACACCCAGCAGCGACGAGTACGGGACGTTGATCGCCGTGTAGGCCATCAACATCAGGTTGTAGGTCAGGTAGGCGTAGATGAGCTTGCCGGTCGCCCCGAGCTGGGGATTCGCGAAGATCAGATAGCCGCACACCCCGTAGGGCACGGCCATCCACAACAGGTACGGGCGGAACTTGCCCCACCGCGTCTGCGTCCGGTCGGCGACCAAACCCATCAGCGGGTCGTTCACCGCGTCCCAGAGCCGCACCACGAACATCATGGTGGCGATGGCTCCCGGCAGGATGCCCCAGACGTCGACGTAATAGTAGGTGAGAAAGATGTTGAAGGTCTGGAAAAACAGGTTGGAGGCCGTGTCGCCGATCGCATAGCCGACGTATTCCCGCAGAGAGAGGCCGTCGCGGCCGGAGGGGGTGGGGGCAGGCATCCGGCGCCACCGTAACGGCGCGGCGACGCCGCCGTCGAGCCGGGTTTTGGGGGGCGGGCGCCCGGACCCGGCGGCGGGGCGTCAGGCGATGCACGAACGTGGCGCAAGCTTCCAGCCTGCCATGCGGCATGGAAGCCCGTGCCGCCTCGGATGGCGGCGCTATGAGGCACTGCGATGGTGACGCCCTGTTTTTCGCGGTCGTCCGAGTCTTGGCGGGACGCGATGCGAACGCCGATATCGACCTCGCCGTTGCTCCGGTCGCGCGCCTCAGAAATCCGTCAGGCGCAGCAACGGGCGTTCGACGGCGAAATGCTCCAGGACCACCTCGACCTCCTCGGTCAGGGGAACGCCCACCCGCGCGGATTCGGCGCCGGGTTAGCGGCAATGAGCCTGGCGCCACGCCTCCAGGATGTCGGCCTCGAGCAGCGCATATGCGGCCTCGACCTCCCGGGAAGGCCGTGTCTCCA
>JBJKRD010000564.1:0-7464 GCA_046704925.1 Opitutaceae bacterium
TGGAAGCTCGGACCCTTGAATTCGCGATCAAAGTCATCGCCCTCGTCAGTGGTTTCCCACATACGGATGCTGCTTCGATCGTCGGACGGCAATTGCTAAAGGCTGGCACGTCTATTGGCGCAAACTATCGTGAGGCCAATCGCGCCGAGTCCCGGGACGACATCGTGCACAAGACCGGCTTGGTCCAAAAGGAGGCGTCCGAAACTGATTACTGGCTGGAGTTCTGCACGCGCTGCGGCTTGGGCCCGAGTACCGAGACAGAAAGGCTCGCCACCGAAGCGAGGCAATTACTTGCGATCTTCAAGACGATCAATCGAAAGGCCAAACGGCGCTGATCAGTCGGCCGTTTCCCGCTTTCCCGTTTTACCGCTTTCCCACTTTTCCGATGTCCCCCGATTTTCCCGTGGCGATTCTGGCCGGCGGGCTGGCCACCCGGCTGCGACCGCTGACCGAAAAGTTGCCGAAGCTGCTGCTCGAGGTCGCGGGCGAGCCGTTCTTTTCCCACCAACTCCGCCTGCTCCGGAAATCCGGCCTCACCCGGATCGTCCTCTGCGTGGGCCATCTCGGCGAGCTGATCGCCGAGCGCTACGCCGACGGCGCCGCCTGGGGCGTGACGATCAAATATTCCTTCGACGGAGCCAGGCTCCGGGGCACCGGAGGCGCCCTGATCCACGCCCTGCCCCTGCTCGGCGACGCCTTCTACGTGCTGTACGGCGATTCCTACCTGCCAATCGACTATCCGGCGGTCGGCCGCGCCTTCCTCGCGGCGAACCAGCCGGCCCTGATGACCGTTTACGAAAACCGCGGTCAATATGACACCAGCAATGTCTGGTTTGCGGATGGACGCATTCGCGCCTACGACAAATCAAGCCCGCTGCCCCAAATGCAGCATATCGACTACGGACTCGGCGTGCTGCGCGCCGAGGCGCTAACCGGGTGGCCCGACGACCAAGCCGTGGATCTGGCCGCCATCTACGGCCGGCTGGCCGCGGCGGGCCGGCTGGCCGGTTTCGAGGTGACGCAGCGGTTCTACGAAATAGGATCGCCGGCCGGACTGAAGACGCTCGACCGCTTTCTAGGTGAACGAAGGGAGACTGGGAGCGGTATATAGTCTCAGGTTGGCAGGTCAAAAGTCGAAGGTCGGCCAAACAAAGGCACCAGCCGAAGCGCAAAAGGAGTGAAGCCGTGAAATCCAGACGATACAGACTGTCTGTGTGGCGGCACGGTCTTTTTTTGGCGCGCGAACTCGCGGACGTGGTGCGGTTTTCGCTTCTGAAGCGTAGCGCAGGCATCTTGCCTGCTTTTTCGACTGATGCAGGCTGGAAGCCTGCGCTACTTGTCGCGCCAAAACAAAAGACTCTGTGGGTGGTGGCAGAATCCCCTCTTTGACCTTTGACTTTTGGACCTGCGACCTGCGACTTTTCACGGACATATCACCCACCTGTCCAATGTCGTATTCTGCCCAACATCTCAAGGAGACCGCCGAGATTGTCGGCAGGATCGACGCGTCCCAGTGCGAGAAGTGTGTGGGAGAATTGCGCGGTGTCCGCGAGCGCGGCGGCCGCCTGTTCATCCTCGGGGTGGGCGGCGGCGCGGCCAATGCCTCCCATGCGGTGAACGACTTCCGCAAGATCGCCGGCCTCGAGTGTTATGCGCCGACGGACAATGTCTCGGAATTGACGGCCCGCACCAACGACGAGGGCTGGGCCAGCGTCTTTGCCGAGTGGCTGCGCGGCAGCCGCCTCGGCGCGAAAGACGCGCTGCTCATTTTCTCGGTCGGCGGCGGCAACCTCGAGAAGAACGTCTCGCCGAACCTGGTCATGGCCCTGCAACTGGCAAAACAGGTCGGGGCCCGGGTGATCGGGGTCGTCGGCCGCGACGGTGGGTACACGGCGAAGGTGGCGGATGCCTGCGTCATCGTACCCACCGCAAATCCCGGAAACGTCACCCCGCACACCGAGGCCTTCCAAGCCGTCATCTGGCACCTCTTTGTCTCCCATCCCGATCTCAAGGTGAACCAGACGAAGTGGGAATCGACCCCCTGACGCCCGGCAAGAATCGGGAAAGCGCGACATCGGGAAATCGCGAAACCTATTGCCGACACCCCAGGCGTCTTCCGGTTTTCCGCCTTCCCACTTTCCCGATCTTCCGGCCATCCCGTCTCCCGAATTGCCATCCTCCCGCCCTCCCGACTTTCGCACCCGGCCCGCGGTCTTTCTGGACCGTGACGGCACCCTCAACGCCGCATTGTTGCGCGACGGACGGCCCCACCCACCCGCAGGACCGGAGGAATTTCAGCTCCTGCCCGGTGTCGTCGAGGGCTGCCGCCAACTGAAGGCCGCGGGCTTCGTGCTGGTCGTGGCCACCAATCAGCCCGACGTGGGCCGCGGCACCATGCAACAGGCGACGGTCGAGGCCATCCACGCCCGCTTGTCCGCCCTCCTGCCGGTCGACCGCATCGAGGTGAGCTATGCCTCGGGAAATGAGGTGCCCCCATCGCCCTTCCGCAAACCCGCTCCCGGCATGCTGCTGCGGGCGGCCGGTGAACTCGGCCTCGACCTGGCTCGCTCCTGGATGATCGGGGATCGATGGCGCGACGTGGAATGCGGACGCGGCGCCGGGTGCCGGACGATCCTGATCGACCGCGGTTATGTCGAAGGACTGCGCGCTCCGCCCGATTTCACCGTCCGCACCTTTGCAGACGCCGTGGAGATCATTCTGCCGAAGCCGGAAATGAAAGGGTGAGGGATGCGCGGCTCGGCCCTCTCGCTCCCGCGACAAGATCTCCTTTGCCTCTCCGGCTTGCACGATCGCCCATCCTCCGCTCATTTGACAGATCATGAGTCCTCTCGACACGCTGAAAATCCAGATTTACGCCGACGGCGCCGACCAAGCCGGCATACTCGCGCTCAACGGCAAATCGTATCTCAAGGGATTCACCACCAATCCATCGCTGCTGAAACGAAGCGGCGTGAAGGATTACGAGGCGTTTGCCCGCGAGATCCTCAAGACCGTCACCGCCAAACCCATTTCGTTCGAAGTGTTTTCCGATGAGTTTGCGGAAATGAAGCGGCAGGCGCTCAAAATCGCCGCCTGGGCCAGGAACGTCTACGTCAAGATCCCCATCACGAACACGCGCGGCGAGACGTCGCTGCCGTTGGTCCGCGAACTCGCCGCCCAGCAGGTGCAGCTCAACATCACGGCGCTCTTCACCCCTCGCCAGGTGCGCGACGTCGCCGCGGCCCTCAATCCCGCCGTCCCCGCCGTGGTCTCGGTTTTCGCCGGCCGCATCGCCGACAGCGGGCGCGATCCCATGCCGCTCGTGCGCGCCTGCCACGCCCTGCTGCAGGACCTCCCCAAGGCCGAGTTGCTCTGGGCCAGCGTCCGCGAAGTGCTCAACATCTTTCAGGCCGAGGAGTGCGGCTGCCAGATCGTCACCGTCCCCCACGACATCCTGGCCAAGGCGGAGAAAATGCTGGGGCTGGAGCTGGATGCGCTGTCCCTCGATACCGTGAAGACCTTCGCCAAGGACGCGGCGGCCGCCGGCTTCAAACTGTAGACCGGGAGTAACCGATTTTTCAGAGCCATCCGGCCGGAAGGTTCCGCTTCCGTTGCTGACGTTCCAGGAACGCAACTCCAGGAGCCGCTCCCGACTCATCCGAGCCGGTCCCCTTTGGCCTGGAACCCGGGCCACCGCAGCTTCCAGCGCCTCCTCCGCCAATCCGTCATTTCACGGCAATGCGGAGCCAGTAGGCCCAGTCGAACGAATAATCGCCGTGCGGCCGGGTCCGAAAATTCAATGTCTCCCCGGGAAGGGAGTGGTAGGGAATGGTGACATTCTGCCGGCCCCGGTCCGCCGGTACTTTGGTCGGGTCGAGGTAGCGGTGGAAGACCTCGCGGCGCCGGCCGTCGGACATTTCGCCCTCCACGATGAAGTCGACCCCGTTGGTCTTCGGCCCCGTCCGCTCATAGGCGCCCGGCAGGATGCCGAAGTCCCACTGGATCTGCGTGGCCCCTGGCGGCGGCCGAACCCACAAATCGCAGTCGGGATGGGCGCTGAGCACCCGCAGCCCGTCCGTGTAGTAGATGGAATAGCCGTATGCGAACCGGAACGCGTACGGTCGTGGCGTGATCATCTTGAAATAGGTCCCCGCGATTCCGGGTGTGAGGGGAGTCGGCGGGGCCGCCTTGGGGACCTCCGGCGAGGGTCCGGCATCGGTCGAAACCTGGCTGAAGGTATTCCGGCCATTCGTGCTCAGGTACCGCACGACCTCATCCCGGATGAAATTGCTCAGATAGACGTCGGCATTCGGACCGGAAAAAGTCACGTGGGGATCGAGGTCGAACTGCGCCGCCACCTCCCGGGCGAGGGCCACGTTCTTGCGCTGGGCGTACGTCAAGACCAGGGCGCTCACGTCCTCGTGGGCGAGATCGTGGAACGCGCGCGCCAGGTAGCGGGGGTTCTGTTCCAGGCCGTTGCGCACCATGAGGGCCTTCCGCTGCGCATAATAAGGGATGATCGGGGCCCAGTCGTCACCCACCACGATGATCACGCTGTCCGGCGGCGTGACGGTCGCGAGCGCCTGCGTCAGGCCGGAGCCGCCATTGCTGACCTGCTTCTGCCCCTGGAAATAGCCCTGGCGGTACGCCACGAGCATCGCGCCGATCGGCACGAGCACCACGGCGAACGCCACCGATCGGGGCAGACGCGAATCGAGCACTCCCTGCAGTCCGTAGCCGAGGCCCACCAGCAGGAACACCATGCAGGCGTAGAAGTAGTAATCCTGGTAGGCGTAGGCGTAGGGGAACAGCATCGGTCCGGAGAAGAAGAGCGCCGTGGCCGCCAGGATCCGCCAGCGTTCGCGTCTGAAACCCACCACCCCGGCCACGAGCAGGAGTCCGGCCAGCCAGGGCGCCATGATCGTCAGACGCCAGTCCGCCAGGAAGAACCGCCAGGTCTCGGCCGAAAACCGCGCCGCCAGGCTGTACATCCCGAAATTGTTCCGGGTCAATTCGTGGGAGGTGAAAATGAACGCCGACGGATGCGGCGCCTTGATCGCGTCCGTGTAGGTCACCCACCAAAACACGGCCGTGCAGGGCACCACCGCCGCGCCCAACCCCCAGGCGATCGTGCGGGTCACCGCCCGCCAGCCGGCCCGGGTGCGGAGATCCCGCCACAGGCACCAGGCGCCGAAGATGGCGGCGGGCAGCAGCCACACGAAAAACGTCGTGCTTTTGATCAGTCCGGCCGCGGCGCCGGTGACCGCCGTCAGCCCCAGCCACCACCAGCGGCGCTCGCGCATGGTCCGGACAAACAGCGCCAGGAACCAGACGGAGAACATCAGCACCATCGACTCGATCATGAAGGTGCGCGGCCAGAAGATATAGGTCGGGCAGGTGAGAATGAGCGCGAGCACGAGCAGCCGGCGCCGGCGGGCCAGCCCGGCCGAGCCCAGGAGCAGCCAAACCGCCGGGAGGGTCAGATAGAAGCAGGCCAGCGACACCGTGCGCGCGGCCTCGAAATGCGGCAGACCATAGGCCCGGCTCAGCAGCACCACGGTCCACTCGTAAAGCGGGAACTCCATCGGCACCGACCACGGCGGCCCGAACAGCGGCGTCGTGTAGTGCAGGGAGAAACGGTTCTCCTTGTCGATGTAGTAGGTGATGATCGCCGTGTGCGTCTGCCGGAACTCACTCTCGACCAGAAACCCGGATCGCCAGTTGAAGGTCGCCAGGAGAAAATGCGTCACCAGCGTCAAGCCAAACAGCAGGCCCAGGAAGACCCGCTCGCGCGCCTGGCCCCCGGGCGCCGGCGCGGCGGACGATTCAGGCTTGCTCAGCGGGACAGTTATCGAGGTGTCGGCGGAATGCATGCGAGGTTTTGCCGGGGCGCCGGGAAAAACGGCATCGGGGCCGCCAGCATCGGCAGACATGGGCGCAAGATGTCATCCACAGGAAAAGCCGGGGTAAAGCAAGAATCGCGCTTTCTGCAAACCCGGAAGCAGCGAACGGCCGGGCGGCAGGAACCGGCGGCGTCCGCCGAGGCCCGCCCCAGCGTATCGACAATCGACCGCCCCGGATCCACCATCGTCCCTTGGGCGCCGAAGGGGCCGCCCCGCCGCCGGGCCCGGAACGCCCGCGCCGGACCCGGACGACCACAATAGGCTTCACTTGTCCCCGCCTCTGGCACTTCATCACCTCCCATGAAGCCCGGCCCGCCGGACGACGACGCCGCGCTCGTGCGCCAACTGCGCGAGCAACTGATCCTGGCCCAGGTGCGCATCATGGAGCTGGAAGACGAGCGCGACGAAATCACCAGCCGGCGATCGGAAATCGATTCCCTGCTGCAGGACGCCCAGCGCCTGGCGGATCGGAAAATGGAGGCGTTGACGCACCTCGAGCAGGTCCATGCCGACCTGGAGAAACAGTGCGCGCACCTGCGGCACATGCAGCATGTCACGAACGAAGCGCTCAACCAGACCCGCGCGCAACTCCGCGAAACGGACGGCCGGCGAGCGGACGCCGAACAACAGCATCGTCTCGCGCGACAGGAGATCGCCGCGCTGCAGGCGGAGGTCGCCGGCCTGCACGACCAGGTGTCGCGGCTGGGTGACCGGATTGCCGCGCTGGACACCGAAGTCGGCGCGGTCACCGCCACCGCGGCGGCGCGTCTGGCCCGCCTCTCCGAACTCGACGCGGAAATCCGGGCCATGAAGGCGTCGCGCAGCTGGCGGTGGACCCGGTTCATCCGCTCGCTGGAACGCTTCGCGGCCCGCCGGCGCCGCCACTTATGAGCGCGGGAGGCTTCCAGTACGAACTGGAAAACCTGCCGGTGCGCGTCAGCCACGGCTACCTCACGGTCAGCGGCTGGTGCCTGCATCCGGCGGCGCCCGCCCCGCCCGCGGTCCGGCTCGCCCTGGGCGATCGCCACTTCAAAGCCAGTTGTCACCCGGCGCGCGACGATGTCGTGGCCGCGCTGGGCGCCGCGCCGGCCGGCCGCGACTGCGGCTTTGTCTTCGAGGAGCGGCTTCCCCCCGGGCTGCACCCGATGTGCCTGGAGGCCTCCTGCGACGGCGAAACGTGGACGAAGCTGCGGGAGTTCAGCGTCACGGCGACCGCCGGGCACCTGCACGCCGTGGTCGAGACCCCCCCGGCGACCCAGCCCGTCGAGCAGAGCGTCCGCCTCCAGGGGTGGTGCGTCCATCGCGATTTTCCCCTGGCCGCGCTTTGGCTGCATTATGGCAACCAGCGGGTGCGTTGCACGCTCGGCCTGCCGCGCCAGGATGTGCCCCGCCTCGTCCCCGGGGCCCCGGACGCCGCGCGCGCCGGATTCATCTCCGAGAAGAACCTGCCCGTCGGTTGCGGGCCGCTGCGGGTCAAGGCCGTGATGAAAGGCGACGCGGCATTCTTTGCGACGACCGGGCACCGGATCGACATCCGGACCGACGAAGAACACCCGGAGCC
>JBJKRD010000565.1:0-2726 GCA_046704925.1 Opitutaceae bacterium
CAATACGCCGATCCGCTCCGATCCGGCGCCGACCCGGGAGGCAGCGGCCGGCCCGCCCGGCCGACCCTGTTGAAGTGAGACGCCACGGGCCTGGCGGGCCCGCGGCGGCGCCGAACGCAAGCCCCACCGGGCGAGCGGCTTGCCGGGCACGGGCCGTTTTCGCGCCGCGGCAACTTAAACCTTGCGTTGCCAGACGCGAAACCTCTTATTTAGCGGCTTCCATTAATGAAAGCCACCATCAAGACCCAAGGCCAGCAGTACTCCGTGTCCGAGGGCGATATTTTGATCGTCAACCGTTATCCGGAGACGGAAGCCGGGGCGACCATTGAGATAAAGGACGTCCTTGCCGCCGGCGAAGGAGAGTCGTTTCGGGTCGGCACGCCGGTCTTGGCCGGCGCCAGCGTCACCGCCAAGGTTCTGGAGAACAAACGCGGCAAGAAGGTCATCGTTTTCAAGAAGAAAAAGCGCAAGGGCTACGCCCGCAAGCGCGGTCACCGCCAGGAGCTTTCGGTGATCAAGATCGAGTCCATCAAGGTTTAAGGAGAGGCGTCGTCATGGCACACAAGAAGGGTCAATCTTCCACGTTCAACGGTCGCGAAAGTCGTTCAAAGCGGCTGGGGGTCAAGAAATTCGGCGGCCAAAGCGTCATCGCCGGGAATATCATCGTCCGCCAGCGCGGCACCCGGTTGCACCCGGGGTTGAACGTGGGCATAGGCCGTGACTTCACCCTGTTCGCCCTCAAGGACGGGCGGGTGAAATTCGACAAGGCTCATCGGCGCGTAAGCGTCGATGCCGCGGCCACCTGAGCGGCCCGCCAGTCCGTTTTCGCAGGCGCAGCCCGACGGCTGCGCCTTCTTTTTGTCGGATTTCGGCGTGATTTTGCCCCGGCGCCGGGTAGCCTCGCGCCTGCGATGACGTCCCGCCTACAGGAATTGCTGCGCCAAAAGGCGTTGGTGGAAGAGCAGGCGGCTTGGCTGGAACGCGAGATCGCCCGTGAACGCGCGGCGGCGGCGCCCGCCGCCGACCCGGCCCCGGCAATGGCGCCCGCTCCGGCTGCCGGGTCCCCCGCCGCGCCGGCGGGGGACGACAAGGACGCGAGCGCCATCATCGAACGTTACCGGGGCGGCGAGCAAACCAATCGCCGCCGGATCAAGCTCGGTTGCATGCTCTACACGCTCGCGGCCGTCGTCCTCGCCCTGCTGCCCTTTCTCTTCATCTACCTGTATTTTCGCCGCCGTTGACGGCCGCGGCCCGGGCCGAAGCCTCCTTGCCGCCCGCCGCCGGATCCCCGTAGATGACGCCGCGGCCGCTCACCGCGACGTAGACCCGGCCGAAGATGCGCGGGTCTCCGGCTAGATGAATCGCCGAGGCAAACTGATGGTCCTCGTCGCTGATCCGGATCCACGTGCCGCCAGCATCGTCCGAACGAAAGATGCCCCACACGCCGGCGACCCGGCCGAGGAGAAAGATCGCCGGACCGGACTCGCCGGGCGCGGCCCGGCCGAAGCCGACGGCGGCAGCGTCGCTGACCCCGCCGACCGGCGCGAAGGTGACACCGGAATCCGCCGAATGGAAAAGCGCGCCGCCTCCGACCAGCCACAGGTCGCCCGCGGCGCCCGGCCGGGCGTTCAGGTCTCCGGGAACGGGGAACCAACCGGCCTCGGCCACCGGCAGGCCGGCGGCGGCGGCATGGAAGGTCGCCGCTCCATCCGTGCTCACCAAAACCACGCCGGCCCGGGTGTCGTAGCCGTAGAATATCTTTGGATTCACGCGATCGGCGACCACGCGCAGGTCTTCCGTCGTGCCACCACACACTTTCCACGTGCGCCCCCAATCGGCCGTGCGATGGGGCCGGGCGCCGCGCGGCGTCCAGACCACCGTCCGGCCGTCGGCCGCCACGGCCACGTGCCCGGCGCCGCCGAAGCGGGGTTCCATGCGCCCGGCATCCGGCGGTTCCGTCGCCAGCGGCTCCCAGGTGGTCCCGCCGTCCAGCGAGTAGGCCGCCCGCACCTCGCCCGGCCGAAAATCGCGGATGGTCCCGCTGCGGACGATGACGTTGGGCGCCAGCGCCGCAAAATCCAAGCTCTCGGTGTTGGCGAAATGCGGGTGCTGGTACATGCCTTGGGGCGGCGGCATCTCCAGATCGTCGTGGCGGAAACCATCGATGTCCCCCAACCCGGTCAGCAGGTGCGCGCCGGCCGGCGGGCTGATGATCGCCAGCGGCACCGTCTCCTCCAGACCGGCGTCTGCAAACACCCAGCGGGTGGCGCCGCCCGTGTCCGCGGCGGTCACGTGGTCCGTCTCCCAGACTCCGTAGCCGGTGGGAAAGATGACGTGGCCGGAGTCAAACGGGTCGATCTCGAGGTCTGCCATCCAGTGCGGCCGCATTTCCGCGGTGTACGGCGCGGCCGAATGGTCCCATTCGGCGCGATCCAACAGGGCGGTCCAGTGGCGCCCGGCGTCCGGGCTGCGATAGATTTCGTTGCGCCCCTAAAGCGTGGTCACCATGACCGTTTGCGGATGCCGGGCGTCAACCGCCACCGCTGCATACCCAAACTGCTCCCCGACGGCGGTGGGTTTGACAGGGGTGATGTCCGTCCAGGTGGCGCGCGCCGGATCCAGTTTCCACACCGCACCCTCCGTCATGGCGTTCGGCCCCGGCTCGCGGCCGTAGCTCACGTAGAGCATCCCGTCGGACGCCAGGGCCAGGTGGTTCGGTCGCAGCC
>JBJKRD010000566.1:0-10385 GCA_046704925.1 Opitutaceae bacterium
CACCAGGCCCGCGGGCGCGGCATCACCGGATCCCCCACGGACTACTACCCGATCTTTTCCACGGAATCGCCAAGCGCGTCGCCCACCAATGAGAGCGTCTCGCTCAACGTCGAAGTCATCAACGGCACGAGCGTCAACAACCTCCTTTCGAGCAGCAGCTTCAACTACACGATCTCGCCCCGCAAATGACCGCCATGAAAACGCACCCGCTCTTCCCGCCCCGCCGTCGGGGTTCCGCCCTGATCCTGGTCATCTTCCTGGTCTTCATCCTCGCGATGCTGACGGGCAGCATCCTGGTCTACACGGTGAGCGAGCGCCGCGCCAACGAACGCGAGCGCCTCCTGCTGCGGGCCCGCAACATGACCGAAAACGTGGCCGTGTACGCCTCGGAGCAGTTGACGACCAAGCTCTACCGCCTCCGCAGCTTCGCGCCCATGGCCTTCATGACTGGTTCCAACCAGATCTTCCTGCCTCCAGATGAGGTCACCACCACGAAATTCTCGACGCCAGCGGATGTTGAGTGCCGCGCCGGTCTCACCGAAAGCACCGGGTACGTCTTTGTCGATCCCAACGATCCGGCCAATGCCGGCAATCCCAACGCCGGCCTGCAGGTGAGCAACAGCACCGTGCCGATCATCGCGAAGGCCACCATGCGCCATCCCGCCGTCGGCACCCTCACCGCCTACGCCGAGCAGGACCTCCAGGTGGCGATGATCCCGCTGTACCAGTTTGCGGTCTTTTACAACATGGACATGGAGTTCGGCCCGGGCCCGGACATGACGATCAGCGGGCCGGTCCACACCAACGGCAACCTCATCGCGCGGATTCAGACCGGCTTCGGCAACACCCTCCGGTTCACCGATCGGGTCACGGCGGCCGGCGGCTTTTATGCCAACACCGCCCACAAGGGCCCCACTGTGATGGCGGACGGCAGCATTGACGACGGTCCCGGGGGGACCGGTCCCCTCTATTTTCGCAAACCCAGCGGCGTTGAGACGAACATCAAGAACGGAAGCGTCTGGCGCGACCACATCTTCGCCGCCGACCCGCCGCCGGTGCGGACCGAGACGGCAACCAGCCTGAACCAGTTCAAGACGTTCGCCACCACCGCCTACGCCGGCAACCTCCGGACGGTCGTCCACGGCGTGACCGCACTGACGCTTCCGGACGTGGGCGGGTACAAGGAGACGGACGACCCGTCGACGCCGGAGGATGACACCAAAAACGGCCGCCAGATCATCGAACCGGCGTCGCCGACCGATTCCGCCACCCTAAGTCAGGTCAAGTTCAGCCGCCGGGCCGGACTCTATATCGTCGTCAACCCGGACGACGAGACCCGCATCGGCAAGCTGCCCGACGGAAACGACATCACCATGCTGCCGCGCTCCTACCGTTGCTTTCTCAACACGGTCCACGACGACGACTCCCACACCATCCGGGAGGTGATCCTGCCCGGACAGCCGAGCTACGGCAACAACGGCGCCGGCTCGATGTTCCAAAATAATCTGCCCAACCGCTACACCGACAAGACCGCCATCGGCGTCAACCAGGTCCTGCGCATTCCGGCCAGCGGTCGCGCCTGCGATCAGCCGATGGCCAGCGGCCTGAGCCCGGCGTCACCCCATTTGCCGCCAGGCGGCGTCACGTTCTTCGTCGGCACGCCCTCTCCCACGGGCTACAAGGTCACCTACGCCGCGACGGGCAGCGCCGTCGATTCGAGCAATACCTACACCCATTTCGCCGACGCCTTTTTCTACGATCTCCGTCGGGCGAAGAATGCGAGCTACCCGTCGCACCGCACCTCCGCCAATCCCTTCCAGCCGCGGCTGGTGGCGAAAATCGACTTCGATCTCACCCGTTTCCGCCTCGCCGTCGAACGCAGCTACAGCGGCAGCACCGCCAGCCCCTCCGTCTTCAATCCCAACACCCCGAACGGCCCGGGATGGACTTCAACCGACTGGGGCCATTCCATCCTCAATAGCGGCGCGACGACGGCAAACTACAACCTCGGGGTCAACTACGGCAGCATTGTCAACTATTCGGGCTTCCCCACGGTCGACAGCGCCAACTATTTTGCCGATCCGTTCCAGATCTACTTCGCGCCGGAAGATCCCGCCGACATCCGGGTCACGACTGATCCGACCGTCTTCGCCGTGCACGCCGCGGATCTGAGCTCCGGCTATGGGCCCAGCCCGTGGTACGACGGGGTGACCGCGTACATCCACTCGGTCGACGCGGAGGACCACACCCTCGGCGTCGGCACGGACCCGGCCCGCATCGACTCCGCCGTGCGCCTGTGGAACGCCCGCGGCCGGATAGTCTCGCTCACGACCTCGGGGCGCACCGGGTTCGCCTTCTGCACCAACGACGCCGTGTACATCGTCGGCCACTTCAACGCGGACGGCGCCATCCGTTCCAGCGAGACCGACCTCGGCTCCGGGTCACCCAACTTCATCAATGGATACAGCGGCCGCTACAAGGAAGCGACCGACGAGAACCTGGCCTCGGTGATGGGCGACGCCCTCACGATCCTCTCCCAGCCCCTCTTCACCCATCCTTCGGGCACGACCTACTACCAGGCGTACGGCTGGGCCGATTCCGAAAGCGGGGCTCGGTGCGACGGCCGATCCGGCTACAGCTCGTCGTGGGCGACCTCCAACCCGAGCGGCAGCAACACCACGGACGGCACCAATGCCTCCATCACCGCGGCAACTGCGCCGAATCTCAGCGACACCGCCGACCATCCGGGCTCGGGGTCGAGTCGGACGTACAAGTTCCAGCCCAGCGACACCGAAATCTCCACCTGCCTCGTGACCGGCATCGTCCCGACCACCGGCTCGCAGACCAGCGGCGGCGTCCACAATTTCCCGCGGCTGCAGGAGAGCTGGGGTTGGTCGAGCTGGTCCGGCGGCGCCGTCGCGCTCTATATCCGCGGTTCGATGGTGGCGATGTTCCAGAGCCAGGTGGCGACCGAACCCTGGAGCATCCGCTACTATCAGGGCGCGGTCCGCGCCTGGGGTCTGCACCAGTCGCTGCGCGACGTGAACCACGATGTCCCGCTCGAGCCCATGGTGCTCAATGCCCAGCGCATGCGCTATCGGGAAATCACGCCCGCCGAATATGCTTCGATGAAGACCACGATCGAA
The DNA here is from genome assembly GCA_046704925.1 of Opitutaceae bacterium. Taxonomy (GTDB): domain Bacteria; phylum Verrucomicrobiota; class Verrucomicrobiia; order Opitutales; family Opitutaceae; genus Fen-1467. The sequence continues at coordinate 3,147 of JBJKRD010000566.1, forward strand.
GCGCTGCCACACTGAGGCGGGTTTGGGTGACGGGCCGGTCGCGACGGGAGGGTGCGGGGCCGTCCGGATGATTCCGGGCGGCACCTGGCGCGGGGGCCGGGCGGCAAAGTTGCGATTGCCTGGCAATCTGTCGCGACCGCTGCCGGGGCCCGGCCATTCCTGCCGGCCGGCGGCAGGTCGGGCGCCGCCCCGCTACCTCCGGGCCACTCGCGTCCTGGGCGGTCCCGGAAGCACGGCGAGCGGCCCGAGAAAGAGTATCAACCATGCGATGGCGAGCGCGATCAGAAGCACGCCAAAGCGCAGTTCCCTCCGGATCCTTTCGCGAGATCACCCTCCGCTGCCTCTACGTCCTTCCGCAAGATTGGCCGCCGGGCGGGCGAGACGATAAAGCACGTGGCGGCGGAGGGGATGGCCCGGAGGCAGCAACGGGTGATCGAAGTCGTCCGCCGGGTCGTGCGTCATGCCCAACCGCTCCATCACCCGGACCGAACGGACGTTCGCCGGCACTGTGAACGAAACGATCTCGGCCAAGCCGAGGTCCCGCAAGCCAAAGTCCACCGCCGCCCGCGCGCCCTCCGTGGCGTAGCCCCGGCCCCAATGCTTCGCGGCAAGCCGCCAGCCAACCTCCACGCAGGGCGTGAACCGCGCGTGGAACCGCGGCACCGACAACCCGATATAACCCGCAAAGGGCGTCACGCCCGGAATCTCCACCGCCCACAGGCCGAAGCCATGTTCCAGAAAGTGCGCGCCGATCCGGCCAAAAAACAGGTCGCTCTCCGCCCGGGTCAGCCGCTTGGGCATGAATTCCATCACGCGCGGATCCGCGTTGAGGACGGCAAAAGGCGCCCGGTCGGTAGGCCGCCACCGTCGCAATCGCAGGCGGAACGTACGGATCTCCTGAGCCGGTTTCATGATATGCCGCGAAACGACTCCTTCACCGTGGAATGGTTCCCTTCACCCTCCCTCGGAATCGCCGCGCGATTCGGTCGGCTGCAGCAGCATGGCGGTATAGAACAAAGAAACAGCCACGGCGAGCATGGTAAAGACCACGCCCCAGCGTCCCCAGCGAGGAATCACCGCACCTATGCCGATCATCGTGGCGATGGCCGACGAAATGAGCCCCAAGATGGCATGGGTTCGGCCAAGTCTGAGCGTTCGCGCCGGCACGGCACCATCAATGATAGCCAAGGTCCCGCCACCCGCAACGGCGACCCGGCCGGATTCCGGGAGTCTCGTGTCGCGCGGCGATTGGACCGCCCGCCCCACCTTCCATCTCCTATGCCGCTCCCCTGCGGAATCGACGCCGACCGCGTTCACGCCCGGTGGCGGAAAACGATCCATGGCGTCGCATCACCCGGCTTCGAGGTCGGCCAGCTCTGCCCACCACTTCTGGGCCTGCGTCGTGTCGCCGGCCGTGGTCGCCGCGCCGATCGCCTCGCGGAGCAGGTCCGGCCGCCACTTATCTCCAAGGTCGGCATGGCGCAGGATCGCCCGATAAAGCGTGACCGCGCGCGGCGCCCCGCCCCACCGGGTCAAAAGGCGCGCCGCCTCGCGGGCCAGCGGCAGCGCGGACGTTGAATAGGAACTCGATCGCGGCGCGGATTCGAGGGCGCGGAGCGCGCCGGCCCGGTCGCCCGCCGCGTCGAGTCTCGGCGCCAGGGCCAGCGCCAGGGCGAGGCTTGGCGTCCGGGCCAGATTCGCCTGCAGCCAGCTCCGGGCCGCGGCGGATTCTCCCGCCCGTTCCAGCAGGTCGGCCCGGCGTACCACGGCGTAGGGTGCCAGGTCCGGTGGCAGCCGCCCGATCCGCGCCAGTTGCTCCGCCAGCGGAACCGCAAACGGTCGGTAGAGCGGATCGCCGATAACGATGGTCTGCCAGCTCAACGCCGGCTCAGCGTAAAAGGCCGCGTCGCCGAGGTTGCGACCCTTGACCAGCGCCCGGACCAGCAGTTGCGGCTCCAGGGTGAGCTGGAGGTAGGGCTCATAGACGTTGCCGAAGGTCGCGGTCACACCGCGGGCCACGAGCGGTCCGCACCAGCCGACCGTCGCCGATCGAAGCGTTTGCGCCGAAAAGCTGTGAATGTGCAGCCCGATCGCGCCGGGCGGAAACCGAAAACCCGGCAGCGCCGGGGGTCCCGCCAGATCGGGCGTGTACCAGCCGAAATACCACACCGGGGCGTCAAAGCGTCCGCCCGGGGGCCGCCTGCCCCCACCGCGATAGACGTCGCCGTCGTAGCCCAACGCCGCGAGTTCCTCGCCGGTCCGCTCGAGCCACCGCTGGCCGTCGGGATGCGGACCGACCAGGTCGATGTAGTATCGCCCCAGAAGGCCGGTGCGCTCCGCCGCCAGCGCTCCGTCCACCAGGCCGCGCGCGCTCGCCGCGGTCGGGGCGTCCAGCCGGCTCACCTTCACCACCGGCTCGTACACCGCGGGCAGTTCCTGGTCCTCGCGAAACAGGGGATTGGGCACCCAGCCGTTGATGTTGTAGGTGCTGTGCGCCAGCAGGGTCAGCTCGGAGTCCACCGCGCCCTGGTTGGTGCGGAATTCCGGACGGAGCGCGAGGCGGGGCTCGTCCACGTAGAAGTCCGGGTCATGACTCACCCGCAGCGGCACGCCCCGACACACCACCAGGTAGCTGATATGGTGGGTGGAGATGCCGTAGCGCTTGCGCCCGAGGCGGTCGGTGAGCGCGGTGGGAAAGGCGTCGATCCAGCCGCGCGCGACCAGCAAATCCTGCAGCGGCTGATAGACAGCCGCGATGAATTCGGGCCAGGTGATGGTCTCCGCCGCCGGCATCGGCAGGGCGATGATGTTGGCCGGAGGCACGCCGCGCTTTTCGGCATAATAACGGGCCAGGGCCACCGAGTCCGCCTCGTTCGCGTTGGCCAGCACGACGAGGTGCTTGGCCAGGTCGGACGGTGCCGCGGGCGCCGGACCTGGCAGTAGCGCCAGCAGTCCCAGAACCCCGGCGGCCCTCACCGCCCTCGCGGTCAACCATGACATCGCGCCACGGTAAGGGGATTCCGCGCCATTTCGAGAACGCTTTGGACCGGCGGTGGCCCCGGGGCCCCGCGGGTTCGGGCTTTCCTCGCCAGCCACCCGCCACGACCCCCAATCCGGTCCCATCCAGCCGGGTCAGCCGTCGCGCGCCGTGCGCACCACCCGGGCATAGGCCCGCACCCCCGCCACTATGGCCTCGGCGATCGACTGCCGGAAGGCGGCGGTGCGCAGTTTCCCCGCCACCGCGTTGTCCGAAAGATACGCCGGCTCCACCAACACGCCCGGACATTTGATGCCACGCAGCACGGCCAGCCGCCGGTGTTTCAGACCCCGGTCATCCGACTTCATCGCGTCAACCAGCGTGCGGTGCATTTCATATCCCAGGATGGCATTCCAGAAATCGTTCCGGTTGCCGGGGTAGTCCTGGGAAATCATGTCCCGATCCTTTTCCGGCTGCGTCGAAGTCTGGTACCGGGGCGTCATGATATAGGTCTCCACCCCCCGGGTGCGGGCCGCGCCGGCCTCGATGGCGTTGAAATGTATGCTGATGAAAAGGTCCGCGCCCGCCCGGTTGGCGAGTTCCGACCGGCGATCCAGGTCGACGTAGCGGTCGCGGGTGCGGGTGGGCACCACGGTATATCCCGCGGCGCGAAGCAGCTTCTCCACCCGCTGGGCGACGTCCAGAGTGAGGCGCTTTTCGGTCAGGCCGAGGCGCCGGTTGCTGGTGCCGGAATCGGCGCCGCCATGACCCGGATCGATCGCGATGATCCGCAGGCGCGGCGGGGTCGGCCCGGTGCCGGGGGCCAGGATGGGCGTCAGCGTTGCTTCCGCGTCGCGAACACTCACATAGAAACTGCCGCGGAACGCCTCGACCGGATCTCCGAGAAAGACGCGCAGGCCGTTGAGACTGATCTCCCGGCTGTACTTGTCGAATTCGATCCGGGTCCACTGGCTCTCCAAACGCATTTCCTCGCCGGCCTTCAGCCACACGGTCTTCAGGCCAAACCGCCCCGCGAGCTGGCGCAGGTCCTCGTACGCCAGACCGTGCAGCCGCACCGTGCCGGCCCGCGCCGGACCAGCCAGGAGGGCCATCCCGATCAGCCAGCAAAGGGCGAGGGCGCGCTCCTTGGATGCGAGGCAAGAAAGACGATGCATGGCGCCGAACGTAAAAGCGCGATCGGCGCCGGTGCGAGAGGTTTCGCACGGCTTGCCATGTTTCTTTTCCTGAGTTTTCGTGGCCGCGGCGATGGATTCCGCCATCCCTCCCGGGTAAATGGCGCGGCCCGGCCCGCGCTGATGACTCCTGCCTAATCGACCTTGGAAACATGATACGACTCTACCTTTGGATCATGCTGGGCGGCGCCCTGGGCAGCGCCGGCCGGTATTTCGTGTCCGGTTGGGCGGCCAACCGGTTCGGGCCGACCTTCCCCTGGGGCACGTTGCTCGTCAACGTGGGCGGCTGCTTTCTCATCGGCTTCTTCGCCACCCTGACCGATCCGGCGGAAGGCCGGCTGCTTGTCGGGCCGACGGGACGTCAGTTCTTCACCTACGGCGTTTGCGGCGGCTTCACAACATTTTCGTCCTTCAGCATGCAGACGCTCTCCCTCGCCCGCGACGGCGAGTGGCTGCAGGCCGGGGGCAACGTGGTCGGCTCGGTCGTCACCTGTCTGCTCGCGGTCTGGGTGGGCTTTGCCGTCGCCATGTGGTGCAATCATTGGAAAGGCGCCTGACCATGGAAATCCCCCACGACTCCCTCCTCCTCCGCATCTTCATCGGTGAATCCGACAAATGGCACCACCAGCCCCTTTACGAGGCCATCGTACTCAAGGCCCGGGAACTGCACCTCGCCGGAGCGACGGTGCTGCGCGGCGCGATGGGTTTCGGCAAATCCAGCCGACTGCACACGACCAAGATTCTGCGCCTCTCGTACGACCTCCCGGTGATCATCGAAATCACGGACAGTGAGGACAAGATCAACGCCTTCCTGCCGGTGCTCGACGGGATGATCGGCGGCGGCCTGGTGACGCTCGAAAAGGTCCGCGCGATCCGCTACCTGGGAACCCAACGAAACGACTGACCCGGCCGTCTCTATTTCGCGGCGGCCGCCGCCGGGGCCGCGGCCTTGCGCCGGGCCAAAAGGTCGAGCAGGTATTTGTCGGGCGGCGCCGTCCGCCAGGCGGTGAGCCAGATGCTGCCCAGCATCCGCCCGCCGCGCAGCAGTTGCTCCTCGATGAAACCGCGGCCGTCGAAACTGCCGGGCGAGCCATCAGCCTTCAGTTTGCCCTCCTTTTCCAGCTCGTAGAGCGGCTCCACCCGCGCGTTCTGCGCGACCAGATAGCGCATCACGTCCGAAAAAATGGCGTCGCGCTCGCCGGCCTTCACGACCGTGGGCAGGAGGCGCGCGGCGCGCGCGCGGTCGGCCAGCGTGGCGTAGCGGATGCCCGCCCGGGCGATGAACCCGCCGTCGATCCAGGCATGAAACCGCGAATCGGTCGTATAGCCGTGCGGGTTGGGGCCGAACCAGCCGTGGTGGTACACGGTGTCGTGCAGCGGCTGCGCGCCGTCGCCGACGTAATGTCCCATGACCCCCATCTGGTAGATGATGTCTTCCCGCGCATTGGCGATCTCCTCCGGGGTGCCGCCGCCCTGCTCGAACGCGCGCAGGTAGGAGAAGGCCGATTGCAGCCGGTAATAATCCTCCGTGATCTCCCAGGGCAGAAAGCCGGGCCACTCACGGGTGCGGTCGGCATCCTTCGCCGGGTCGATCACCGGAAACCGGTCCGCATGGGCGGCGCGACCGGCGGCGAACTCCAGGGCAAATTCATAGCGGAGCGGACTCACCGTGGCCGGGTTCAAGCCCGCCCAGCCCAACTGCTCCAGGTCCAGGTAGTGATTCGGGCCGTTTTCGTGCTGCAGCGGAAGCCCGTGGGTGTTGCGCCAGCGGTCGGGCTCCCCGGCGAGAAAAGCAATGCGTTCCGCCGCGTCCGGCGCCCGCACGAAGGCCGGAAAGTCGGCCGGCAGGCCCGCCAGGGCCAGCTCGTTGATGATGCGATGGCCCTCGTAGTCCCAGGCGCGCACCGGTTGCGCCGCCAACACCAGCAGGAGCCCCGCGGCCCCGTGACGAAAACAGGTTCGGAGGTTCATAAGCTTATCGAGACGCCCCGGCGTCGGCGCGAGTTTCGGAGACGCTCCGGACGGCCGGCTGCACCCGGGCCAGCAGGGCCGCGTAATCGCCGATGCCGTCCGCGATGGCCGTGGCGATCTGCTGCTGGTACGCCGGCGCGGCCACCCGTTCCGCCTCGAGATTGTTCGACAGGAACGCCGCCTCGACCAACGCCGCCGGACATTCCGCGAATCGCAGCACCGCGAAGCGGGCCCGTTTGTAGCCGCGATCCACCTCCCCCAACTCCGAGATCAGCCGATGGTGCAATTGGAAGCCCAGCACGACGTTGGCATAGTCGTGCGCGTTGCCCGGGTACCTCGTCGTGATCATGCCCTTGTCCCGCACCGGCTGGGTGGACGCCTGAAACTGCGGCGTCATCGCGTAGGTTTCCGATCCGGTCACCCGGGCCGCTTCCGTCGCCGGCACCGCGTTGAAGTGGATGCTGAGAAAAAGATCCGCGTGCGCCCGGTTGGCCAGGTCGGCCCGCATCTGCAGGTCGGTCAATTGGTCCTCGGACAGGCGCCGATCGTCCGTCCGCGTCATCAGCACCCGGTAGCCGCGGGCCTCCAGCAGGGTGCGCAGGCGGAGCGCGACCGCCAGCGTCATGTTCTTTTCCTTCAGGTGCAGCGCGGGGTTCTGATTGCCCGGGTCGCTGCCGCCATGGCCGGGATCGAGCACGATCAACCGCGGAGGAGGCGGCAGCTGCGCCGCGTGCTCGCCGGGATCCAGGAGCGGCACCAGGGTCTTGATGACGTCGATCCGGGAGATGAACAGACTGCCGCGGTAGAAGGCGACCGGATCGCCCAAAAACAGGCGCAGGCCGTCGAAGGTGATGTCGCGGCGCCGGTCCTCGCATTTGATTCGCGCCCGACCCCGGGTGTCCTCCAGGACCAGCTGGCGCCCACTGATCAGCCAGCGCACCCGGAACCCGTAGCGCGCGGCAATGGCCCGAACGTCGACGTAGTCGATGTTGAACAGGCGCTTGAACGGCCACATCCGGGCGGTGGGTTCGGCCGTCGCCGCGGCCGGGGGGGGCGCCACCGCCAGCGGCGCCGGCGGATGGGCGACCGGCGCGGCAG
>JBJKRD010000567.1:0-10650 GCA_046704925.1 Opitutaceae bacterium
CCCGAGAGTCGATCCCCATTTCTCCACGACCGGAGCTGCGTGCCCGGTACCCGGAGTCGGCGTTCGAGCATTCGCGGGATCGACTGCGGCGCGTGTTTCACCGTCTGCGCAAAGGTGTCCTTTGGGAGGGCCAACTGTACCGGGTGGCGGCTCCCTACGCCGTCAAGCCGAGTTCCACCGCAGCGGGTGGGCGCATTTCCACGTGGTCTTTCTGTGCCGGCGGTACGTGCCTGGCGGGCTACTAAATGAACTCTAGGGCCTCGGTCGGACCAACGTGCGGCGGATCTCCCCCGGTCACGGTCACAGTGTTGTTGCCGAAATCCACGTCCGTCCAGGTGCGCGCGACGGCCCTTGCCGACGAATGGAAGTCCGAGTCATGCGGCTGCTTGTCCAGTGCTCCACGCCCTGACGGGCGCGGCTACAAAAGCGTCCAGTCGAGGAAGATTCGTGCGTGCTCGCGGCTGAAAAGGCAGGAATTCACCCGATCGGCGGAAATCGGCGGCGATCAGCGGTTCAGGCAAAGCCCCGGACACCGAAATGCCATTGACGCCGCTCGGCGCGGTTCTTTTGCTGACCCTCTTTCGCTCGGGCAAGGTAGCTCAGTTGGTAGAGCAGAGGACTGAAAATCCTTGTGTCCCCGGTTCGATTCCGGGCCTTGCCACCAGCCTTCGCCTTTCGCATTGCGACAGGCTACGGCTGGCAGGCCAGCGGGGAAACCAGACCGATCGCCGCCCAGAGAGCACGGCGAGAGACACACATGATCCGCACATTCGCGGTGCAGACTTCATCTATGCACCGCCCGCCGCCCCCCAGGAGCCAAACTCTCTGAGTCAAAACCCGGGGAGAGCCAAACCTTGGCATACCTTGGCGGTGGCTCGCCCGCCTGCTGATGGACCGTCTGAAGACCATCATCGCGCTGGATTGGCGCAAGCGCGCCGCCGGCCGGGCCAGAGTCCCCGAGACCATCAATGAAGTCCTGGACCAAGGACTTCCCCCGGCCTACACCCGCCAGGTCTTCCAGGCCAAGTGCGCGGCCCTCTTCGAGCACGTCTACGAGACGTACCCGGACTCGGGGCAAAGCTCTCCGCCACGTTCGGGCACCGACTGATTCGACTCCAGCCCGTATGCACTGCCACGGGCGCCCGTCGTACCGTGATCTGACCTCCGGTCCCGCACCGAAGTCTCGCAACGAGCGATCCACGGCACTACGCATAAAGCGCCCATTGCCCCGCGCTCACGAAGATACCCCGCATAAACTTCAGGATCTTCCGGAACCAAGCTTGGCCCGCAGATCTTCCCCCGTTCCGCAGGTACAACATCATTTACGGTTGAAACGCATCCGGGAAGACAACGCTCTCCAGCCTGCTGTGTAAGTTGCGCGAGGGACGTTCGGCGATCGACCTCATTGCACGAAATCCCCTGCTCTTGGCTCCTTGCCCACCGCACCGTGCCCTTTTCCTCACGCCCACCGCGTGATCCCGCGCCGACGGGCACGGTCCCGCCTTGGCCGCGGCGCGTGGAAGTGCCTCGGGGATATGCTTGGTATTGATTCGGAAACGCGCTGATCCGCCGCGGCGTCACCATCAGTGGCGATGAGTTCATCGGTGGTCCAGCGGTGCTTCTGGGCCCTTGCCCCGTTTGACGCCGTGGGTAATGCCCGCGAGATTGCGGGGCGAGGGTCATGAGCACCACGGAGAAGAAGATCGCATTGGTCACCGGCGCCAACCGGGGCATCGGTCGCGAGGTGGCGCGGCAGCTCGCGGAGCGTGAGTTCCGGGTCGTGCTCGGCGTCCGCAAACCCGAGGCCGGCAAAAAAGCGGTGGCCGAGGTCCCGGGAACCGAATTCATCGAGCTCAACGTGGCCGACGCGGCGAGCATCGTGCGCGCGGCCGGTGACCTGACCGCCCGGCTCGATCATCTCGACGTGCTGGTGAACAACGCCGGGATCCTCGAGGACGGCAACGCCACCATCCTCGATATCGCCGCCACCATCGTCCGCCACACTTTCGAAACCAATACCCTGGGCGCTCTGCAGGTGACGCAGGCATTGCTGCCGTTGCTGCTCAAGGCGCCGGACGGCGCCCGGGTCATCAATATCTCCAGCGGCGCCGGCGCGCTGGAGGACATGGACAACTGGGCGCCCGCCTACAGCATCGCCAAGACGGCGCTCAACGCCGTGACCTGCCAGTTCGCGGCCGCCCTGCGGGGCCGCCCCATGGCGGTCAATTCGGTGTGTCCGGGCTGGGTGCGCACCGACATGGGCGGCGCCGGCGCGAGCCGCAGCGTGCATCAGGGTGCCGACACCATCGTGTGGCTGGCCACCGAGGCGCCGCTGTCGCTCACCGGCAAGTTCCTCCGCGATCGGAAGGTCATCCCGTGGTGAGGTCTTCCACCACGAATGCTGCGTAAGGGGGCCGGTTTTTGGGGCACCACTTATGAGCACTGATTGCCACTGATGATATGCGGCATTGGCAGGGGTGGAGCCCGCACTCCGCTGCGGGCTCCTGGCGGCGTGAGTCCGGGGGATTCCTCGGTCACTTCTGTGCCGCCTCCGTGGACTCTGTGACCCGGAGGATTCACAGGAGGGCGCGGAGGCAGCGGAGTTGGAGACACCTTGGGCGCCACTGATCGGCACTGATTACGCGAGGCGATGCATAGGTGGAGCCCCGCACTCCGCTGCGGGCTATTGAGGTGTGGGATCGCATGATTCCTCACGAACTGCCCAGGCAGAAGATCGGTGATGGGATTGGCCACAATAGGTCAGGGCGCGGCTCCGCCGCAACCGCATGCCCCTATGGGAGTGGCCGCCAAGAAGCTCCGGCCGTCGCCCGTGGGGCTTCCGGTGGGTCGGGCTTTACGCCCGACACGTCGGGGGATCAGCCGTCGCTCTTCCCGCCTTCGTTCTCCGGACTACGGCGCGGCCGGGTGTGGGTTGGACGGGCCGAGCCGAAGCTTCAGCGAAGGCTGGCGAGCTATGGCCGACAGGTAAACCCCGACCCACACATCGTCGGCTTCGGCGGGGGCCGTTGACGCGCTTATAAGCGCGCGCGCGACTCCGTGGTGGCCAGCGACTCTTCTTGTGCGTCTTTGCGGCCCTCAAAGAAAATCCTCGCGGGCCGCGAAGATTTGGACCTTCAGCGGTACAAGTGGCACACCGCGACGGGAGCCGCAACCGAAGGGTGAGTGACCCAGAGGGTTCAAAGGAGGGCGCGGAGGCAGCGGAGAAGTTTTTTGGGCACCACTGATGAGCACTGATTATTTTAGAGGTCGGCAGGAGTGGAGCCCGCGCAATCAACGCCCAACTTTCAACTGCCAACGCCCAACATCGAACGCCGGACAAGGAAGCGACGGCTGCCAGGCGCATCACCGGACGGCATACGAATTCATTCGTGTGTATTCGTGGTTACTTCCCGGCTCCGACAATGCTCAGCTGAGCAGCGCGCGCAGGTCGGCGAGCGACAGGCCGGCCGCGGCGGCCTCGCTGGCTTCGAATACGTCGGGCAGCAGCGCGCGCTTCGTCTCCTGCAACTGCACCACGGTTTCCTCGACGGTGCCGGCGCAGATCAGCTTGTAGCTGGTCACCGGCCGTGTCTGCCCGATGCGGTGCGCGCGGTCCGTCGCCTGCGCCTCGACTGCCGGGTTCCACCACGGGTCGAAGTGCACCACGACGTCCGCGCCGGTGAGATTCAATCCATAGCCGCCGGCCTTGAGCGAGATGAGGAAGACCGGGACCTCCACCGACTGCTGGAAGCGGTCGATCTCGGCATGGCGGGCGCGGGCCGGCATGGAGCCGTCGAGATAGCAATAGGCCAGGGCCTGCGTCTCCAGCTCCCGCCGCAGCAGCGCCAGCAGGCTGGTGAACTGGGAGAACACCAGCAGGCGGTGCCCATCGTCGACCGCCTCCTCCAGCAGCTCGCGAAAAGCCTCGAGCTTGGCCGGCGCCATGTCGGCCGCCCACGAGTCGTCCACGAGCCGCGGGTCGCAGCAGATCTGCCGCAGGCGCAGGAGCAGGGTGAAGGTGGCCAGTCGCAGGCTTCCCTCGGAGGCGCCGCCGTCCGCGAGGGCGGCGAGCTCGCGTTCGCCGCGCTCCCGCCATTCGCGGTACAGCGCGGCCTGCGCGGGCGGCAACTCGCAGTAGACGGCCTGCTCGATCTTGGGCGGCAGCTCGGGCGCGACGACGGTCTTGGTCCGGCGCAGGAGGTAGGGGGCGGTCTGGGCGCGCAGGCGGTCGTCGTACCAGGCGCGCTCGTCCCCGCCGGTTCCGGCTGGCGGGGCGGCGAGGTAGCCGGGCATGAGGAATTCGAACAGCGAGCGCAGATCGTCGAGGCGGTTCTCCACGGGCGTGCCGGTGAGGAGAAAACGGCCGCCAGCCCGGAGCGCGCGCAGCGCCTGGGCGTTCTGGGTGCGCCGGTTCTTGATGTGCTGGGCCTCGTCGCCGATGACGCAGGCGAAGGTGAGCGACTCGAACAAGGCGCGGTCGCGCACCAGCGTGCCGTAGGAGGTGACGATCAAATCCGTCTGGCTGAATCCGGCTGCGGTGTCGTCGCGCTGCCCGCCGTGGTGGGCGACGACGCGCAGGCCGGGGGTGAACCGCGCCGCCTCGCGGCGCCAGTTCTCGACCAGCGACGCAGGACAAACCACGAGGCTGGGAGTGCCGGTTTGGGATTTGGGATTTGGCGTTTGGCGTTTGGCCTGCTGGAGGGCCGCGAGAAATGCCAGCGTCTCCACGGTCTTCCCCAAGCCCATTTCGTCGGCGAGGATCCCGCCGAGATTGTGGCGATAGAGGTGCCAGAGCCAGGCGACGCCCACGCGCTGATAGGGGCGCAGCCGCTGGTCCAGTTCCGCGGGCACCGGCGCAGGCGTGAGCTTCGAAAGGTTGCGCAGCGCCTCGCTGCGGGCCCGCCAGACCGGCGGCGGCTGGAAATCGGGCGCGAGCGATTCGAGGAGCGGCTCGGCCTCGGCGAGCCGGGACCCGCCCAGATGCACGGTGCGCTGCAGGCCGAAGGTCGCGGCCGCGTCGTTGGCCAGGTCCCGTTGGACGCTGGCGAGATGGGTGACGGTGGCCGGCGGCAGGAGCACGATCTCGCTGCCGGTCTCCGCAAAGGCGCGGCCGGCGTCCAAGGCCTCCTGGATCGTCGCCGGCGCGGCGGGGCCGGTGCGGAGGGCGACGGTCACGTCAAACCCGTCGCCGGCGGGGACGACGGAGCAGGCTGCGCCCGCGAGGCGCAGCCGCTCCGTGTTGTGCTCGAAATTGGGGGTGAACTCGGCGCCGAACTCGTCCCGCAGCTGCGCCCAGTGCGCCGCCAGGAAGTTGAGCGTCTTGTGTCGGTCGCGCAGCCACCAGCGGCGGTTCGAGGTTTCGAAGACGAAGCCGTTCTGCCGGACCAGGGCGATGGCCGCCTCGTAGGTCGGATGTCCGCGGGCCGGCGGGGTGAGGGCGAGGAAGTGCTCGCTCCCGTCGACGCTCAGCGGAGGACCGGCCTCGCCGGCCGCCTTGGCGGGTCGGCGCGCCGGGGTCGGCGGGGCCACGGTCGACGGCGGTCCAACGCCGGCCGGTTCCGGATCCTCCACGTGCTCGCTGACGCCGGCGAGCGCGCCGTTCCGCCAGGGCAGCGGCTCGGTGGGACGGTTGACCCAGAAAAAGACGGGGAAGTCCTCCCCCAGGAGCAGAAGCTGGCGGAGTTGGGCGCGGCTGAGCTGGAGGAAAAGCGGCGACTTCGCCTGCGGCCCCACCTGCTGCTGCAGCCAGGCCAGCACCGGCAGCAAATCGGGCGGTGGCGAACCCCTCGGATCGAGCTCCACCTTGACCGCCAGGGCGTCGCGCGCCGCCGCGGCCACGAGATTGGGAGGCAGCAGGATCCGGAGCATCAGCCCAAGATTCGCGTCCGGCCCCTCGACGCGAGGCGTTTTTTCGGGAATAATACGGGCGCCCGCGCCTCCTTAATTCCATGGGGTCCGACACATTTACGCAGCTGGTCGACGCGAACTACACGTCGCTCTTTCGCTTTGCGTTGAGCCTGGCCAAGAACCAGGCGGATGCCTGCGACCTCACCCAGCAGACCTTCTTCATCTGGGCCACGAAGGGGCAGGCCCTGCGGGATGTGACGAAGGCCAAGTCGTGGTTGTTCACGACGCTCTACCGGGAATTCCTGCGCGGACGCCGGCGGGATTCCCGGGCCACGGCCCTGGAGGACCTGCCGCCCGGCGAGGCCGACCCGCCGGCGCCCGAAGTCGATCTGGTGGCGGCGCTGGACGCCGAGACGGTCGTGGGCGCGCTGCAGGAGGTTGACGAGGTGTTCCGGGCCCCGTTGACCCTCTTCTACCTGCAGGAGCTGCCCTACCAGGAGATTGCCGCCGCGCTCGAGATCCCCATCGGCACGGTCATGTCGCGCCTGTCGCGCGGCAAGGCCCAGTTGCGGACGATCCTGGCCCGGCGGGCGCAGGCCACCCGGGACAACGTCCTTCCCTTTTCAACGCAGAAGGTACGCAAGACGCCATGAACAACGACGAGGCAAAGTTCATTCTCCGGGCCTACCGGCCCAACGGGCGCGACGCGGACGATGCGACGTTTGGCGAGGCTTTGCGGCAGGCGCAGAAAGATCCCGCGCTCAGCGCCTGGCTGGCGCGCGAGCAGGCATTCGATCAGGCGGTCGCGGCGAAGCTGCAGGGCATCGCGCCGCCGCCGGGGCTGCGCGAGGCGATCCTGACCGGAGCGCACGTGAGCACTGCGGGGGCGCGGCCGCGCTGGCGGCCGGCGGTCTGGCTCGCCATGGCGGCGGCGTTTGCGGCCGTGCTGGGGACGGCAACCATCCTTTGGCAGCGGGCGGGGCATGCCGGGCCCGCGGAGCTCGCGCAGTTGACCGCGTTCGCGTTGTCCGATCCGCTAAGCGCCCACACCGGCCCGCACGCGGACAAGCTCGGGGCCTTTGGCGCCTGGCTGGATAACGCCGCCAACCCGATGACCTCGATCTCCGGGGTGAACCTGGGCCAGCTCAAGCTTGAGGGCTGCCGCACGCTGAACGTGGCCGGACATCCGGTATTTGAGATCTGCTTCCAACGCGGCGGGATGTTTCACCTGTATATCGGACGCCGCGGCGACTTCGCGGCCACTTCCGGCGACGCGACGCCGTCGATCCTCGAGCAAGGGGGACGCAGCGTGGCGACGTGGGCGGGACAGCACTTCGTCTACGTGGTGATGACGACCACCGGGACCGAGGCGCTGCGCCGCATCCTGTGACTTAACGGGATGGGCGGCCGCGGTGGACAGGCCCGGCCAGCGATGTCATGGTGGGCGGCGATGAACCGTCGTGTGCGCTGCCTGATCACCGCCGGACCGACCCGGGAGCACCTCGATCCGGTGCGCTTCCTGAGCAACGGGTCGAGCGGCCGGATGGGTTATGCGCTGGCCGCGGCGGCCGCGCAACGCGGATGGCAGGTCGACCTGGTGAGCGGTCCGGTGATGCTGCCGCCACCGACGGGGATGGCCGTGCATCCGGTGGTGTCGGCGGAGGAGATGTTTCGCGCCTGTGAGGCAAGGTTCGCGGACTGCGACCTGTTCATCGCGGTCGCGGCGGTGGCCGACTACCGGCCGCGGGAACGCGCGACGAAAAAGCTCCGGAAATCCGCCGCCGGCCTGACGCTGGAGCTCGTGCCCACCGTCGACATCCTGCAGACGCTGGCGGCCCGCAAGCGACCGGACCAGATCGTGGTGGGTTTCGCGGCGGAGACGCACGAACTGGAAGCCGGCGCCCGGCGGAAGCTGGAGGACAAGCACCTCGATTGGATCGTGGCCAACGACGTGAGCCGCCCCGGCGTGGGCATGAACGCGGAGGACAACGCCGTGCTGTTGCTCGGGCGTGACGGGACGACGGCCCGCTTCGGCCCGGCGCCCAAGCCGGCGGTGGCGGAGTTCATCCTCGCGCTAGTGGCGGGGAAATCCGGCGGCTGACTTTGCGAAACCCCGGCCGGCCGGTAGATTGGCAGGCCGGGCCAACCGGCGGCGGCCCCGGTGGACGCGGGCCCGCGGGGGTGTCGCCCGCGGCGGCGTGCCGGCCCGGTCCGACCGCAGGTTCCGGTTTCCCATCATGCCCGACCAACGCGAAGGAGCCGCGAAAACCATCATCGCCGAGCGGCGGCGTCTCGACGAGGACGCCCGCCGCGCGCAGAACTGGAAACGCTGGGGTCCGTATCTGGCGGAACGGCAGTGGGGCACGGTGCGCGAGGATTACTCCGCCGGCGGCGACAGTTGGGCGTCCTTCACCCACGACGACGCGCGGGGCCGGGTTTACCGGTGGGGGGAGGACGGCCTGCTCGGTTTCACCGACCGCGAATGCCGGCTGTGCTTCGCCCTCGCGCTCTGGAACGGCCGCGATCCCATCCTCAAGGAACGGCTGTTCGGCCTGACCAATCCGGAGGGCAACCACGGCGAGGACGTGAAGGAGTGCTATTTCTACCTCGACGGCACGCCGACCTATGCCTACGCGAAGGCGCTCTACAAATATCCGCAGGCCGAATTCCCCTACGAGCAATTGCGGGTGGAGAACCGCCGGCGCGGACGCGACCAGCCGGAGTTCGAGCTGCTCGACACCCACGTGTTCGACGGCGGGCGCTATTTCGACGTCCAGGTGGAGTACGCGAAGAACAGCCCGGACGACGTGCTGATCCGGCTGACGATGACCAATCGCGGTCCCGATCCCGCGCGCCTGCACGTGCTGCCGACGCTGTGGTTTCGCAATACCTGGTCGTGGGGCGACCGCGAGGACGCCGGCGCATCGAAACCGCGGCTGGCGCCGGCGGGACCCGGCCTCGTGCTCGCGGACCATCCCACGTTGGGGCGTTTCCTCTGGGCGGTGGAGGCCCCGGCGGACCAGGCCCCGCCCGGGCTTCTGTTCACCGAAAACGAAACCAATGCGGCGCGACTCTTCGGCGCGCGGAACGCGGCGGCTTACGTCAAGGACGCGTTCCATGATCGCGTGGTTGGCGGCCGAGGCGAGGCGGTGAATCCGCAGAACTTCGGCACCAAGGCGGCGGCCTGGCGCGTGTTCGAGGTGACGCCAGGCGCCAGCGCGACCTGGCGGTTGCGGCTGACCGCGGAGAAAGAGCGACCGGCGGCGCCGTTTGGACCGGAGTTTGAGGCCGTGTTCGAGCGGCGCCGGCGGGAGGCCGACGAGTTCCACGCCACGCTGCTGCCGGCGGGCGCCTCCGCCGAGGAACGCCTGGTGGCGCGGCAGGCCTACGCCGGCCTGTTGTGGTCGCGGCAATTCTACCACTACGTCGTCACCGACTGGCTCGACGGCGACCCGGGCCAGCCCCCGCCGCCACCGGAACGCCGCCAGGGACGCAACGCCGACTGGCCGCACCTTTACAGCCGGGACATCATCGCGGTGCCGGACAAGTGGGAGTACCCGTGGTTCGCCGCGTGGGACCTCGCGCTGCACGTGATTCCTTGGGCGCACCTCGATCCGCTGGTGGCCAAGACGCAGCTCAACCTGCTGCTGCGCGAGTGGTACATGCATCCCAACGGTCAGGTGCCGGCGTACGAATACAATTTCTCCGACGTCAACCCGCCGGTGCAGGCCTGGGCCTGCTGGCGGGTCTACAAGATGACGGGCCGGCGGGGCGAACGCGACCGCGTCTTCCTCGCGCGGGTCTTCCAGCAACTGCTGCTCAATTTCACCTGGTGGGTGAACCGCAAGGACGTGGACGGGCGCCATCTCTTCGCCGGCGGTTTCCTGGGCCTGGACAACATCGGCGTGTTCGACCGCTCCAAGCCGTTGCCGAACGGCGGCCGCCTCGAGCAGGCCGATGGCACCGCCTGGATGGCATTCTATTGCGGGAGCATGCTCTCGATGGCCCTGGAACTGGCCGCCTCCGACCCCGCCTACGAGGACATCGCGTCGAAGTTCTTCGAGCATTTCGTCGCGATCGCCGATGCGATGAATCACCTCGGCGGGACCGGGCTCTGGAACGAAGAGGACGGCTTCTACTACGACCAGGTCCTGATCGACGGCGCCGCGCAGCCGGTGCGCCTGCGTTCGATGGTCGGGCTGCTGCCGCTGGTGGCCGCCGAGATCATCGAACAGGCGCAACTGGACCGGCTGCCGGGATTCGCCAAACGCCTCCGTTGGTTTTTGGAGCACCGGCGCGACCTGACGACGCAGATCTCCTACCTCGAGTGTCGCGGCGCCACGCCGGGACGCGTGCTGCTCGCCATTCCGTCCCGCGAGCGCCTCGCCCGCGTCCTGCGGTACGCTCTGGACGAACGCGAGTTTCTGTCGCCCCACGGTCTGCGCTCACTGTCGGCCGCCTACCGGGACCAGCCCTTCATGCTGCGTCTGGACGGATCCGAGTACCGCGTGGGTTATGTGCCGGGCGAATCGGACAGCGGGCTCTTCGGCGGCAATTCAAACTGGCGCGGGCCGGTGTGGCTGCCGGTGAACTACCTGCTGATCGAGGCGCTGGAGCGCTACCACCATTATTACGGCGACGGGTTCACCGTGGAGTTCCCCACTGGCAGCGGTCGGAAGTTGAACCTCGCGCAGGTCGCGGACGAGCTGATACGGCGGCTGACGTCGCTCTTCATGCCGAACGCCGGCGGCGGCCGCCCCTGCTTTGGCCTGGATTCGCGTTACGTCGACGATCCGCATTGGC
>JBJKRD010000568.1:0-6897 GCA_046704925.1 Opitutaceae bacterium
TTCCGACACCGCGGCATCGGATCCAGATTGCCGGTTCCTTCCGGCGGAGGCCGACCGTCGGCGCAACTCCTTCGCAAGGCAAAGAATTTCTCCCCGCGTCAACTCCGGCTTCCCTGATCACACTCAAGCCTGGTGCGCCGCGGATTTCGCCCGACAACCTGATCTGGATCACCGCTCAGACGGCACCGGGCCTCCACCACCAAGACAACGGGGCGGCTGGGCCCTGGCTACCAGCATATGACACTGAGCCAGCGGTCAGATCGGGCGCGCAGGGTGCAGGATTCGGAGCACTTCTCACCGAGCCGCGCTCCAAAACGGCCGCGGCCATCCGGGGGCAGAGCCATGCGGCAACCCATGCCGGGAGCCGCTAGCCCGAGTGGTCTTTCATCACCGTGTGGATCGCGCGGCCGAGCTCAGTAATGTCGTACGGCTTCGGCACCATGCCCGCGAAACCATGGACCCGGAACTTGGCGACCACCGGATCGCTCGAATACCCGCTGGAAACCAGCGCGCGAACGCCGGGATCCAACTGCAGCAGCCTCTCCATGGTTTCCCTCCCACCCATGCCTCCCGGCACCGTCAGGTCAAGAATCACCAGGTCGTACGGCCGCCCCGCCTCGCGCGCCGCCGAATACTCGCGCAACGCCTGTTCGCCATCATCGACCGCCACCGCCTGCATTCCGAGGCGTTCCAGCAGCGCTGCCGCCGCCCGGCGGATCGCGGCCTCGTCGTCCATCAGCAGCACGCGGCCACACCGACCGTGGCCGGCTGTCCGTCCAGCGCCGGGGCCGCCGAAGGCGCCCGCTGGGCCGCGGGCAACCAGATATGGAAGGTTGCTCCCCGGCCCACCGTCGATTGCACCTCCACCCGGCCGCGGTGTTTCTTGATGATCGAGTAGACCGTTGCCAGGCCAAGGCCGCTGCCCCCGGCCTTGGTGGTGAAATAGGGGTCGAAGATCCGGGACAGATGATCCGGCTCGATGCCGGGGGCGTTGTCCGCGATCGAAAGCTTAAGGTAACGACCAGGTTCCAGGTCGGGAGCCATGCCCGCCTCCACGACGGTGTTGTGCAGGTGGAGACTGATCACGCCGCCCCCGGGCATGGCCTGCCGGGCGTTGATCACGATATTCTGCACCACCTGGCCAATCTGACCCTTGTCCACATGCGCCGGCCAGAGATCGGTCCCAAAATGACAGTCGCACCGAACCTTGGAGCCGTGCAGGGCGAACTCCGCCGTTTCCCGAATCACTTCCGGGAGCGCCACCGCCTTCCGAATCGGATCACCGCCCTTGGCGAAGGTCAGCAGTTGCAGCGTGAGATCACGTGCGCGCATGACGCCCTGCTCGGCCTCTCGCAGCCAGGCCGTGACGGCATTCTGTCCTTCGGCGTCGAGTTTGGCCAGCGTCAGGTTGCCCATGATCACGGTGAGCAGGTTGTTGAAATCGTGGGCAATGCCTCCCGCAAGGATTCCCAGCGATTCCAGCTTCGCCGACCGCTGCAATTCCGCTTCCATCCGTGCCTCCTTCGCCAACTGTTTCCGGATCTGGTCCGTCTGTCGACGGACCCGCCGCCGGAGCGTGACCACCCAGCCCGCGCCCAAGACGCTGCACAGAGCGAACACGCCCGTCGCGATCAGTGCCCGGCGTGCCGTCCACCACGATGGCAGGCTGAGCACCTGCACGTCCGCCGGCGACCGCAGTTGGAGCTGGTAGGCCCGCGCGTGGCGGTATTCGTCGAATTGCACCTGGTAAACCCCGGTGACCGCGACGCGACTGCCCGGCACCCATCGACCGGCCGTTGGGCCACCCTGATCCTGATTCAAGACCGCCTCAAACACCATCCCTTGCGCCTGGACCATCAGGCGCGCCGTCTGCTCGCCTCGGGTCGTGTCGAGCAACGTCCCTGCAATGCGGACCAAGTGTCCGTCGAGATCCACCTGAACGGCTTCCGGATCGTGCACCTCCATCGGAGCGGGTTCTCTTCCGGTCGCCGTCCGGCGATACACCGCCTCCCTCAGCACCAACTGGCTGCCCTCACGCCCGGGAAAACCCACGGCATCGATCCGATCTCCCGGACGCAGCAGCGTCGTGTTTCGGCTCAAGACCTGAATACAACCGGTCGCATCCTGCAGGTAAAGATAACGACCAACCATCTGCAGCAGCACGGTGCCGGATACCCGCACGCGCCGGTTGAACGCCTGCAACGTGCTGAATTGTCGCAGGCTGGCAACAGTCCGCTCCGCCACGGCAAACGGATCGGCCGGAGCCGCCTGCTCCACCTGCACATAATCCGGTGTATCCGAGGGCACCCACAAGCGAATGCCGACGAGTTCCCGCTCCTTGTTGGCGATCGCATTGCACACCCCCTGCAAACGAACCACCGATCCCACCAATGTCGCCAGGTGATCGGACTTGGGGACGCAGGCCGTGAATTCCCCGGCTGAGGTCGTCAGGCGTAGGAGCGTCCACGGCCCGTCGGGCTGGGCCTCCCGCAAATACCCCTGCAATTCCACCCATTGGCCTTCATTGACGCCGGTCAACGCCTGTTCGAGCGTCACATCCTGGGCCTCCGGCATGCTGAGGGAACCCGCCACCGTCACCCGGCTCGCCCGGACTTCCGGCGCAAAATTGCCGGGCGCCGAGACCCCCTCCACCTCGACCGTGGTACCCTCTCCCGGCACGGCACCTTCGCCTTTGCCCAATACCACGCGGATCCCGCCACTGGCGTCGTTTACGTAGAAGAACCGGACCGCAGGGTTTGACCAGGTCACCACGCCGAACAGCCGGACCGGATACGCCTGCCCGGCGTGGTCGTTGCCCAATTCCAGAATCTGGTCGGCCAGGCGAAGCGTCAGCGGGGCGGCACGCGGCACCGTCTCCCCGGGCGGCGCGTTTATCAACAAGCGATACAGCCCTTCGCGCAGCACCCATTCGTTCTCGCGGGTCCCGGGAAACCCCACGGCTTCCACCAACCGGCCCTTCGGCATGGGCTGGCTTTGTCCGGTGAGTATCACCACCTGCCCTGTGGCGTCGCGAATCGTCAGACTATGCCCCGGCTCCTGGTTCCAAACCCTGCCGACGACGCGGACGAGACGGTCGCCGGATATTTTCGGCAACGTCTCGATCGGCACCGATGCTTCGTTGAAGCGCGGGTCGCTGCTCAGCCAGCCCATGATTTTCACGTCCTTGGGCCGCGCGACCCAGAGCGCGAGGGCCGATAACTGGCCGCCCGGTGTCAGATTGGGCACGAGCACTCCCCGCAGCCGGACGAAGGCGGATTCGCATTGGGGCTCCGCATCCTCCCTCCCCATCAGCACGCGAGCCTGTACCGCCCACTTGCCCGCGGTCAGATCCAGCAGGAGGTGATTCGGATCAACCTCGGTCTCACGATTCACAAAACCATCGATGGAAACGAACCGGGTCGGCAGGCTGCCCGACTCCCCGGCCTGCTCCTCCACCTTCCATGGCACCGCCTCGAGCGGGACGTTGTCGGCTGTCACCTTGACCTGCGCCTGCTTCAGATTGAGGCCGGCAGCCGGCGCCATCAGGCCCTCAACCACGATGCGCTGCCCCTCGTGAATCGGCAGCCGCTGGTTGCCGCACTCAATGTAGCTGATGCCATCATCTCCCTCGGCCCACAGGAGATTCCAATCGGGATCGTAATAACATACCACGAACTCCAGCTTTACAGGTTGGAGTTGCTGTTTGGCGTCACCCGTCAACTGCCAGAACTCGTGGACGCTGGTGATTTGGCGGCCCGCCGGTGTCGGGGCACCGTCGGCGGCTCCGAGATGAACGCCCCCCAGCACCGCCCCAACCATCAACCAGAGCACCACTCCCAGTCGGCGGCCGCCGGTTTGCAGAGCAGCCTGCGATCGGTGCGATAACATCGTTTTTTTCTGGGGCGAAGCGGGGGAAACCAAGGTCAAGGGATCGCCAAGGCGATCCCGGGTTATTTCGCCGGAAACGCCGGGGAGGGTCAAATCTGAAGCGCCGTCCCCGGCTTTGAGGGATACACCCGATTGCGCCACCCCTGCCGCCCACCCGTCCGACGCATCCTCCCGCCACCACCAGCCGAAAAGCCGCGCGGTCCATGCCACGCGGCTTCGTCAGCTCACCGCCGGCTCGCAGCGCCGGCGGAACCGCGAACCGCTGTCAGCTCCCGTTCCCGAAGATGAAGTCCTGGCTCGCCCTTATCAGCACCGGCCGGCCATGCGAGGTCGGCGGGGCGAACTTCCAACGGCTCACGGCCGCCAGCGCGAGGCTCCCCAAGTCCAGATTGTTTCCCTTGGAGACCACGGCGGGCAGGCGCACGGCGCCCGATTCGTCGATGTAAAACTCGACCGTGACCCGGCCCTACTCCCCGCGATCAGCCAACTGCTTGGGATACAGGGGCGCGACCACCGTGACGGGTTCGGGGACCCGATCGAGGTTCCGCAGGGAACAGAGTTTGTACTCATATCGGACCCCAAACACCCGCGCCATCTCGGCTTCTATCGAGTCGTTCAGGGAGACACTGGACACCACTACTCCCTCCGCCGCGAAATGGAAATGGAGGTCCACCGTCGTGCCCACCGGTTCGCCCCGCAGGCGCGCCGGCGTGAACTTCCAATTCTTGACCGCGGCGAGCGCAGTCTCCGCGAACTCCCGCCGCGTGTAGCCGACCACCAGCCAATCCTCGAGTTTGCCGGACGCGTCGGTGGTGATCACACCAAGTCCGCCTCGCCCCGGGTGATTCCCATAAGCAGCAGGCCCTGGGGAAAGACGGGGCTGGAGGTTTGGTCAATTTTCATCGAGGTCCAGACGTCCGGTGCCACCGGACCCCGGCCGAAAGCGCTGCCCGACAACAGCAGCGCGATTCCAACCATGAGCATAG
Organism: Opitutaceae bacterium; assembly: GCA_046704925.1. Lineage (GTDB taxonomy): Bacteria > Verrucomicrobiota > Verrucomicrobiia > Opitutales > Opitutaceae > Fen-1467. The sequence continues at coordinate 4,875 of JBJKRD010000568.1, forward strand.
GGGATGTTTTCATGATCAAAGGCGTTACCGGAGAGAACACCATCATCGGACGAATCCCTTCAGGTCGTCCGCCGTCCACCCCTCTTCCGGCCCGCCGCCGAAGCCAGCCCGCGACCTTGTCCTCAGGATCGCAGGAGCTCCTGCTCGATGAGTTCGAGCGACTTCTGCTTCGTCTCGGGCAGCGAACGGCGGATATAGAAGAAGCCGCCGACGCAGATCGCCGCGTAGACCCAGTACGAGCCCGCGGCTCCCAGGCGGCGATCCAGCAGCGGAAACGTATAGGTGAGGACGAAGCACGCGATCCACAATGAAGTCACCGCCACCGCCATCGCGGCGCCCCGGATGCGGTTCGGAAAGATCTCCGCGATGACCACCCAGGTGACCGGCGCCAACGACATCGCATAACAGCCGATCGCCGCCAGCACCAGGACCAGCATGGGCCAGCCATGGACGCCGCCGTGATAGCCCCATCCCATCGCCACGTAGATGACCGCCAGGCTGGCCGCGCCAAACAACATCAGCGGCCGCCGGCCGAATCGGTCCACGGTGCCCAGCGCGACGAACGTGAACACGAGGTTCACCGAGCCGGTCCAGGCGATGTTCTTGAGCACCGTCGAAAGGTCGTAACCGGCCGCCCGGAAGATCTCCTCCGCATAGTTGAAGATGACGTTGATCCCGCACCATTGTTGGAACACGGCCAGGACCACCCCGAGGACCAGCACCCGCCGCAACCGCGGATCCAGCAGATCCCGGAACCGTACATGCTGGATCTCCTCCGCGGCAAGGGTGGCCCGCACCGCCCGCACCTCCGCTTCGGCATACGGCCGGCCGCCGATCCGGGCCAGCACCGCCTGGGCGCGCTCGTGACGTCCGTTCTTCACCAGCCAGCGGGGGCTCTCCGGCACCAGGAACATCCCGGCGAAAAAGAGCAGCGACGGCGCCGCAGTGAGGGCGAACATCCAGCGCCAGCCAGCCTGGCCGTACCACGAATCCTGGATGAAGGCATCGCTGGCCCCAGCGGGCAGGTGGCGCACCAGAAACCAGTTGATGAACTGCGCCAAAAGGATGCCGACGACGATCGTGAGCTGATTGACCGACACCAGCTTGCCCCGCAGGGCCGCCGGCGCGACCTCGGCGATGTACATCGGCGACAGCGCCGAAGCCAGGCCGATGGCCACGCCGCCGAGCATCCGCCACGTCACGAAAACGGCGAACGTCGCCGCCAGGCCATTGCCCACCGAGGTCACCGCAAACAACAGGGCGGAAAGGATCAGCAGCCGCTTTCGTCCGAACCGGTCGCTCAGCGCCCCGGCGACCACCGCGCCCACCAGGCAGCCGATCAATGCGCAACTATTGGCCCAGCCGGAAAGGGCGGGATTGGTCAGGTGAAAGTACCGCTCAAAGAACGGCTTGGCCCCGCCGATCACGACCCAGTCGTAGCCGAAGAGCAGGCCGCCCAGGGCCGCGACCAGCGATATCAACCAAACGTAGCCGAGACGGCAAGTGGCGCCCGTGGCGGCCTCAGGACGATCCGGGGAAACGGCGGGATTCATGGTCCGTTTATCGCCGAGGTGAAGTCACGCGCCACCATTGTCAGGATCGGAGAAGACACGCCGGAGGCGGTGACCCGGAATTGCCGGAGCCGTCCCGATCATGGCGCGCTCGGCGGGAGCTTCCCGCGCGTGAATTCGTCGAATACGCCGATCACCGGCAGCGCGTTGCCTTGATCATCGAACATCCCGCGGCGGTTGAGCGGGCCCGTCACCGCCGGTTCCCACCAGAAGATGCCGCGGCCGCGGTTGTGCGGCGTTGCGAGGACCAGCCGGTTCACCTCGGCCAGGAAATCCCGCTGACCCTCCGGCGTCTCCGGAAAGGGTCCCGGATGACGGCGATACTCCGCGGGCTTCCAGTTGTACGCGACCTCGACGAGGACGATGTCCTTGTCGTAGGTGTCGGCCATGAACTCGAGGTTGTCGCGCAGCTCGAGCAACGATCCCTGCCACCACGGGTAATAGGACTGGCC
>JBJKRD010000569.1:0-12101 GCA_046704925.1 Opitutaceae bacterium
GCGTAAGGCGGTCGAGAGGGTTGTCGCGGCGAACAAAAACAATCGGGGCCGGCGATTTGCCCGGCTGATCCCGGCTGCCGGTCACGACCTCGATGGCAAGCGGAGGATAACGAAGCACCCATTGGAACGCCTGGATTTCCTTGGGGGTGGCGGCGCGGCCCATGAAGCCCAGATCGGCCACGCCGGAGTAGAGGCCCGCCATGGCCGTGCCGGAACCGAGCAGATGGGTCTCGAAACGGATCGCGGGCTGGAGCCGGCCGAATTCCGTTTCCCAGGCCCCCACGAGTTCCGCCATCTGATCGTTGCCCCAGATACGAATCGTGCCCGAGACGACCGTCTGGGGAGTGTAGGCCGGCAACGGGGCGGATTCGCCCGCAGAAACAAACCCGGTCGAGAGGAGGAGGGCGAGGGCGGCCAGGCCGGGAAAAGGCGGGGACCGCACGGGCCCGCCGCGCACGGAATCCCGGAGCATCGTCCGCAGACCCGAATAAAGCCGACGAACTCGGGCAGCCAAGGATGGCCGCGTTGGCTGCGAACGCCGGCGACGGCGCAGACTTCCCGCATGCCGGAACGTGGTCCAGCGCCACGGCTCCCGGATACCTTGGCGATGGCTCGTCATTCGAGCTGCTTAAGTTGTGCCTCCGTGGCGGCCCGGCTCAGCGGCAGATAGCCGCCGTCCCGCACCGTTGCCTCCTGTCCCTCACGGCTCAGCAAATAGCGGAGGAACTCACGCAGCTTCGGGGCGATGGGCTGGCCGGGCAGGCGGTCAATGTACGCCGGGATGAAGCGCGTGAGCGGATAGGTCTGGTCGATCAGGTTTCTCCGGGTCGGCGCGTAATACGGTCCGCCCGCGTGATCCGCCAGCGCGAGCGGCTTCACTCCGGGACTTGCGTACAGGAGGGCGGAGATGCCGATGCCGTACGGATCGCGGGCCAGCGCCTCGACAATCTGCTCGCCGTGGTCGTAGGGTGACCCGTCCGGATAGGTCTTGGTACGAAACTCCCTGAGGGCGCAGTTCCAGTGGTGGCTGCCGCCGAGTACCGCGTCTTGGAAGAAAAGCGCGAAGAAGTCATCGAGGCTCCAGCCATAGGGTTGGACCGGACGGTCTTTCCAAGCCCCGGTCAGGCCGAGTTGTCCCCAGGTGCGGATGTTGGCCAACCCCCGGCGGTGTTCCTCGCCAAAAATCGCGTCGAGTTTGGCGAGCGTGAGGTGGTTGATCGGATTCGCCCGGTTGACGAAGATGACGTGCGCGTAGTCGAAGTAACGGACGTTCAGGCTGCCGGTGGCGATCTCGACGCCGAATGGGGGGTGGTGCTTGACCTTGACGAACGCCCGGGCCGCGGCGGGGTCGAGTTCCTCCCCGAGAATGGCGATATCGCCGGCACCGGTGTAAAGCGCGCCGATGGCGGAAGCGGTTCCATACATCTGATTCACGAGCCTGACACCCGGCTGGTAGCGGGCGAAATCCGCCGCCCAGCGACGGAAGATCGGGCCCATGAAATCGTGCTTGAGGCTGCCGTGGCCCCAGATGCGGATCGTGCCGGACACCTGCTGGTCCGGCACGTAGGGCGGCAGCGAGGCGAGCACGGCGGTCTCGATCGCGGGCAGCCGCGGCGGCGCCGGAGCAGCCATGGCGACGGAGCCGGCCAGCAGCAAGATTGACACCCACGGTGCCGGCGGCCTTGCGCCGACAAATCCAGCCTTTGCGCCCGGGCCGGCGCTTCCCCGGGAGAAATCGGGGCAGCGAGTCGGCCGCGTCTGCGGCCCTCGCTGCGTCGATGCGTGGCGCCGGCACTGGTTTTGCTGCATTGAGATGGCGGCGGGCCAACACGCGGTCCCGCCGCCCCGGGTCAGAATTTCGTGGTCACGGCGAAGGTGATCGTGCGCGTCTCGCCGGGGTTCAACGTGAGGGAGCTCTGCGACGAGGATATGTATTGTTTGTCGAGCAAGTTGGAAACGTTCAGGTAGAATGCGTAGCGGCGCCACTTGTAGTAGACGGCCGCATCGACGCGGGTCCACGCCGGCAGGACGAAATAGATGGGGGTGCTCGCGCCCCCCGCCCATTGCTTGCCGACATATACCACCCCCAGGCCGAATCCCAGCCCCTTGAGATTGCCGGTTGGGATATTGTAGCGCGTCCAGAAATTCGCCGTGACGCGCGGGGCGTTGATCAGATCCGTGCCAATGGTTTCCGGGTTCTTGTCCGACGCGGCGATGAAGGCCTTCCCCAACGCCGTGCCGGCCTGCACCTGCCAGTACGGCACGGGATGCCACTGGAGTTCGACCTCCACGCCCTCGCTGTGCTGTTCGCCGTCGACCCGCCAGATGGCCTCGCCGTTCGTCGGGAAGGTCCTTCCCGTGGCCACCTGCACGTTGGACCGGTTGATGTAATAGCCGTCGATCGAACCGTAGAAGGTGTGGTCGGGGGTCTCGAACTTGAGCCCGCCCTCATATTGGAGGCCCTTTTCGGGGGGGAGGTTCGATTCTCCGGTCTCGTCGACATGCGTCACGGCATTGGGCAGGACCGACTGGCTCCAGCTCGCATAGGCCGACAGCCTCTGGGTCAGATCGTAGACGACGCCGAACTGTCCGGTGGTCGATCTCACGATCTGGGACGCGTAAGCCGAGCGGGGAAAAATATTCTGGCCGTGGGTCAACTGCCGGTCGTGACGGACCGCCATGGACACATGGAGGCGGTCTCGGATCTTCATTTGATCGCTGACGTATTCGCCAAGGCTCGTGATCGAATTGGTCGAGCTGAGGGCTTTGGTCCCATCCGGCGGATAAGGCGTCTGCCCGAGGATCGGATCGATCAGGGGGATTGTGGTCGAAACATTCGGCCCGAAGGCGTACCGCTGGTTGTCGGAATATTCGCCGCCGCCGCCCACGCCGACCAGCACGGTGTTCGTGAAATTCGCCGGGCCGAACCGGTGGTAGGCATTCGCGTCGAAATAGTTGTAGCGATGCCCGTTGATCTGCAGGAGATACTCGCGTTTCAGGACCGTGCCGGGAGTGGCGAACTGGGCCTTCGGGAAGTACACGCTCTTGTTGTTGACCGACAGCTCATGGTTGTAGTCGACGTGCCACACGGAGCGCGTCGCCAGGCGGAAGTGCCAGCCGCCGATCATGGTGTTGAAAAACAATGCCGCCGCCGCCCCCCGATCGCGCCCCAGATCGCTCGGCTCCTCATAGACGGTGTTCAACGGGGCGGTGTACCACTGCGCGTTTTCGCCGAAGGCCACGCCGTTGGTGAAGATGGGCACCATGCCATCGTCCTGCCGGCGGCGGTCCTGGCTCGATTCAAACTTCACGGTGAGGGACGTCAGCGAGTTCCATCGATAGGTAAAGGAGGGATAGAAGGAGAGCAGGCGGTTGGTGTCACCGGGCCGCGACGGCGGCGAGTCGGCGGCATCGACCACGAGGCGGTAGAAGAGGTGCCGGCTGCGTCCGACCGGGCCGGTGGTGTCGAGGGTGACGTCGGCGAGCGTTTTGTCGCCGAAGGTGCTGTATTTCCCGGCGTAGGTGCCGACGGACGTGCGCACGGTGGTGGCGGCGGTCTCCTCCGGGCTTTTGGTGATGATGTTGAGCAAGCCCCCCGGATGCATCTGTCCGTAGAGGACGCTGTTGGGGCCCTTGAGAAACTCGAGGCGGTCGACATCCGCCGCGCTGGAGGCGCCTTTCTTGAGCGTCTGGCCCATGAGGCCGTCGGTCTCGATGTTCTGCGTGAAGGTGCCGGTGTTCGGAAACCCGCGGAAGGTGAAGCCGTTGATCGACTGCTGGGTCTGGACGGCCCCGACCAGGTACCCGAACACGTCGGGCAGCATCACGGCATTGCGGTCCGCGATGGCCGTGGAGTTCAGGATTTGTAACGACGACGACAATTCCTTCACGTCCATGGGGATCTTGGACGCCATCATCGACGTCTCCTGATGGTAGGTGGCGATGTCAGCCGTGACAGTTAGGGCGTGCATCTTGACTACGGATTGACCGCTCGCTGCATTGGAACCGGCGTCGGCCGATTGACCAAAAGCGGCGACGGCGAGGATCAAAACAAGCAAAGCGCCGGCGGCGGGCGCCGACCAAGGACGGAGGACTGCGAGTGTTCTCATCGGGGCGATAGGTTACCTGACCCACGCCGCCCTGGTTACACGACGCAGACTTGGTTATGGTGCCGGTTAAAGCGGAGCCAAGATCATGCCGGGCAATCCTTAACGCAGACTGAATGCCCGATGAATTTGCCTTCAGGCAACGCCGGCCCGCGGGGCGGGATGAAGTCCAGGCTTGCCGGCCTCCGGGACAGTTAAGATCGGCGATGCCTGGCAAAGGGGCCACGGTCCACCACGAGGCGGCCGGTGCGCGGCGGTCCCGCCTCAGAATTTGGTGGTCACGGCAAACGTGAACTTTCGCGTTTCGCCCGGATTCAGCGTGATGGCGCTTTGCGCGGACGCGATGTACTGGCGGTCCAACACGTTCGAGACGTTGAGGTAGAATTCATAGCGCCGCATCTTGTAGTACACCGCGGCGTCCACCCGCGTCCAGCCGGGCAGACGGTAATACAATGCCGTAGTGGGGTCGCCGGCCCACGATTCGCCGACGTAAATCACCCCCAAACCCGCGCCCAATCCCTTGAGTTGGCCGCCGGGAACATTGTACCGGGTCCAGAAGTTTCCCGAGACCCGGGGCGCACCGGTCAGGTCGAGGCCGATGGTTTGCGGATTCTTGATGGAGTCCGCCACGAAGGCCTTGCCGAGCGCCACTCCAGCCTGCACCTGCCAGTAGGGCACGGGATGCCATTGGGACTCAAGTTCCACGCCTTCGCTGTGCTGCGCACCGTCGAGGCGGAAGATGGCCTGACCGGTCGCCGGAAAGGTCGTGCCTGTCGCCACCAGCACGTCGGACCGGTTGATGAAGTAGGCGGCGAGCGAGGCGTAGATATTGTGATCCGGCGTCTCGAATTTCAGGCCCGTCTCGTATTGTTGGCCCTTTTCGGGGGGAAAGTTGGATTTGCCGTCCGCGTCAACCGAGGTGACGGAGTTGGGAACGACCGATTGACTCCAACTGGCGTAGGCCGCGAGGCGGGTGCTCAGATCGTAGACCGCTCCGGCCTGGCCGGTGATGGATCGCACCAACGCATGGACGTAGGGCGTCTTCACCGGATTGAACAGATCGATGCCGTGGGCCCGCTGCAGGTCGTTGCGCACCCCGAGGGTGACGTGCAGCCGGTTCGCAATCTTCATCTGGTCGGTCAGGTACTCGCCGAGGCTCGTCAGCACGTTGCGCTGGCTCTGGATCGATTTCCCGTCGGCCGGGTAGGGCGATTGGCCCAGGATGGGGTCGATGAGGGTGATGGCCTCGGCCACGTTCGGCCCGAAGGCGAAGCGTTGGTTGCAGGAAAACTCCGAGCCGCCGCCAAGGCCGATCAGGACCGTGTTGGTGAAGTTTGCCGGCCCGAAGCTCCGATAGGCGTTCGCATCGAAATAATTGTAGCGGTGGCCGTTGATCTGCAGGTTGTATTGCCGCTTCAAGGTCGTGCTGGGCGTGGCATAGCTCGCCTTCGGCGTGTACACCCCGGCGTTGTTCACCGTGAGCTCCCGGGTGTAATCGGTATGCCAGACCGAGCGGGTTTGCACCCGCACGGTCCAGTTGGTGGCCACCACCGTATGGAAGAAGGTCGACACCGAGTCGCCCCGGTCGCGTCCGACATCGGTGAGGTCCTGGTAGACCGTGTTCAGCGGCGCGGTGTACCATTTGGCATTGGCTCCATAGGCGGTGCCGGCGGTGAAGATCGGCACCATCCCATCGTCCTGCCGGCGCTTGTCCTGGCTGGATTCGAATTTCACCGTGAAGGAGGTATCCGGGTTCCATTGGTAGGTCAGCGACGGATAGATGGACAGGGAGCGGTCGGAGTCGCCGGGGCGCGAAGCCGGGGAATTCGCCGCGTCGATGATCAGGCGGTAGAACAGGTGGTGGCTGTGACCGACCGGGCCCGTCGCATCGAGCGTCGCGTCGGACAGGGTCGAATTCCCGAAGGTACTGTATTTGCCATCGTAGGTTCCCACCGACAGACGCAGAGTCGTCGCGGCCTCCTCCTCAGGGCTCTTGGTGATGATGTTGAGCAACCCGCCGGGATGCATCTGGCCGTACAGGACGCCGTTGGGTCCCTTGAGGAACTCGAGGCGATCCACGTCGGCGGCACTGGAGGCGCCCTTCTTGAGGGTGGCGCCCATCAGGCCGTCAAACTCGATGTTCTGGGTGAACGTGCCGGTGTTGGGAAACCCGCGGAACGAAAATCCGTTGATGGACGACTGCGTCTGGGTGGCTCCCACGACATAGGCAAACACATCGGGCAGCGACAGCGCATTCCGATCGGCGATGGCGCTGGCGTTCAGGATCTGGAGGGAGGACGACAGGCTCATCAGATCCATGGGAATCTTCGTGGCCATCTCGGAGGTCTCCTGGTGATAGGAGGCGATGTCCGCAGTGACCGTCAGCGCTTCCATCTTGATGGGCTGCTGGTTCTCGGCGGCTTCCTGGCCACGGGCGGGGCTCAGCAGGAAGAGGCTGGCGGACGCGGCCAGCGCGGAAAAGGCACGACGGTGCCCGGCTCTACGGGAGATCATGGGATAGGTCGCCAGGGTCCGCGCGCAGGCGGGGCGGGCGCGACCCTCGAACGTTCTGGTTAGGTGTGGTTGGGGGGACTGCGATTGGAAACGTCGCCCGCATTCCGCGGGGAGGGAACGCGAGCTGCCGAGAGTGTGGGCGACCAAGCTTAATGTTCGCTGAATGGCACCTGAAATTGCGTTAATTACCGGCGACAGGTTCCGGCGGGGCCAGTTTCAGGGACCATCGGGCGTCGACTACCCCTGAAGAAACGGTGCCCGGGTCACCGGGATAGGCAAACGGCTCGCCCGCACCGGCGGACCTCTGGCATTCGCGACGCCAGGATGGTGAAACGTAATTCAGATTTGCTTAAGGTCCGGTTTAGCGGACGGTGCGACATTCCCGCGCGGGCCGCCGCGCGATCTGTGCCCCGTTCCCCGATCCCACCACGATGAAGCCTGCCTCTGCCGCATCCCGGCCCGTCGGCCGCCGCTCGAGCCCGCCGGGAGGCGGCCCGGGCGCAGAGGCGGGGGGACCGCGCGAGCGTGATGGCCGGCCTGGGGGCGGGGGATGAAGCGGGCGACGCGATATCGTTGGCTGGTGATTGCAATGGTCTTCGCAATCACGGTGGTGAACTACGTGGACCGGTCGGCGATCGCCTTTGCGATGCCCATCCTTAGCCGGCTGTTCCATCTCGACGCGACCGCAATCGGCCTGACGTTGGGCGCCTTCAACATCGGCTATGCGATCATGGTGTTCGTCGGCGGGTTGATGGTGGACCGCTGGGGGGCGCGCACGGTGTGGCTGTATGCGGCGTTGGTTTGGTCGTTGAGCATCTTCACCACGGCGTTCGCGGCGGGACTCGGGGCCCTGTTCACGGTGCGGCTGCTGCTCGGCCTCGCCGAGGGCCCGAATTTTCCGGCGCTCAATCGCGTGGTTGGCGACTGGCTCCCGCCACGCGAACGGGCCGCCGCCCTGGCCACCGCGCTGGTGGCGGTGCCGCTGGCGCTGATGATCGGCGGTCCCATGGTATCGGAGCTGGCCATCAGCTTCGGCTGGCGCGGGATGTTCATGATCCTCGGCGTCCTGGGGATCGCCTGGGCGCCGTTGTGGTTCGCGTTCTACCGCGATTTCCCGGAACAGGCGGCGGCGGTCAACGACGCCGAACTGGCGGAGATTCGCGAAGGACGGGTCGCCTCGCGCCAGGTCGCGACGACGGAGCTGCGTCGGCGCCATCATTCCACGGGTCCGGGCGCGTGGTCGTTCATGCTCACCAATCCGACCCTGCTGGCCAACGACTGGGCGTTCTTCGTGTTTGGCTACAACCTGTTCTTTTTCATGGGTTGGCTGCCAACCTACCTGACGCATGCCTATGGTCTGAATCTGCGCGAGGTCGGCCTGTTCACCGTGCTGCCCTGGGCGGTGGCCGCCGTCCTGCTGTACGCGGTGGGTCATCTCTCCGACCGCCTGCTGCGGTCGACCGGCAGCCTCCGCACGTCCCGGTCATATCCGATATGCGTCTCGCAGTTTGCCGGGGGCCTCTGTCTGCTGCCCTTGCTGGGCCATCACTCGGTGGGGCTGGCGCTGCTGGCCATCTCGCTCGCGGTCGGTTTCAACATGTCGGCCAATTCGGCGTTTTATGCCGTGAACGTCGACGTGATCCGCGAGAAATCCGGGACGGCGCTGGGCATCATGGACTTCTTCTTCGCCGTCGCGGGCTTGGTGTCCTCGACGATCACCGGCGGGATCGTGCAGCTGACCGGCAGCTTTCATGGCGCCTTCCTGCTCGCGATCGGCTTGAACCTGACGTCGGTGGCCGGCGTGCTGCTGTTCCATCACCCGGATCGCGGGCGCCGGAGCGATCCGGCCGCCATCCCCGCCGTCGGAGGGCAGGGCTAGCGTCCCTGGACCGCGTGAGGCAGCGGGCGGATGGCCGGAAGGCGGAGGATCCTCAATTCAGGCGGGCCCGCTCGACCGCCGCTTCGGGGACGCCGAGCGGAATATAGCCGGGCGGCGCCGCGGCGACGATCGCCTGGCCCTCCCGCGACAGGACCAGCCGCAGGTACTCGCGCACCCACGGCTCGATGGGCGGGCGGACAAAGAGGTGGAGAAACCGGTCGTAGGCGTAGCGGCCCGCCTGCAGATCGGGGACGCTGGCCCGGGAGTATTTGCCGCCGGGCATCGCGGCGATGGCCAGCGCCTTGACCTCGGAGGTCCCGCGATTGAGCGCCGCAAAACCGATGCCCGCCGGGTCGCGGCCGACCCGCGCCACGACGTCGGCCGATTCGCCGAGCGCGGTGAAGCCGCCCGCGAAGGCGGGACGACGAAAATGCCGGCGGAGCATATAGTCTCCCAGCGCGGTGGCGGCCGAAAGCCCGTACGGGTGGATGGGCTGCCGCGCCCAAGGTCCGATTGCGCCAAGCTGGCCCCAGGTGGTGGGTGGATGGGCGGAGGCAAAGACTGCCTGCACCTGCGCCACGGTGAGGTGATCGAGGGGATTCCTGCGCGCGACGAAGATGCCGATGGGGCCGGATCTGGCCCGCGGATCGAGGGACGCATGGGCAACGCGAAAGTCGAGCGGCGCGGAGCCGGTCGCCTTTTCGTAGGCGGCAAGCTGATCCGGCAGAAACTCGGCGCCCATCGGGGCAAAAGCCGAAAGGCCCCGGGCCAGCGCCGCCGGCGCCGTACGCGTGCCTTTGAGCGTCAGCTTGAATCTGAATCCCGGATGGAAGCGCGCAAAAAGGGCGTCCATCCGCTCCAGAATCCCCTGCATGTCGTTGTAGCCGATGATGGCGATCGCGCCATCGGGCGTGAGGTAGCGGGCGCCCGTCGGCGGCACCACGGCCTGCGGCAGGTAGGACGGCAGCGCCGAATCCGGGCTGGCCGCGGCGGCCTGGCCGGCGAGGAGGACGGTGAGCCCGAGGAGGCAGACGGGTTTCACGATGCGAGAGCGGTGACGGAGGATGCGCCGCCAATCTATCGTATCTTTGCCCGTTCTGCTGCCGCGATCGGCCCCGGCAGCGGCAGGTAACCCGATGGGTCCGCGGCCACGGCCGCCTGACCCTCGCGGCTGAGGACATAACGGAGGAAGGCGGCCACCACGGGCGGCGGCGCTTGGTCCGGGGCGAATTTCAGGCACAGATAAGCCCGGCGGGTCAACGGGTAGGCGTCGGCGGCGACCGACGCGGGCGTGCCGAAATGGGCCGGGGATCCGGCGCCTTCCGCAAGAGCCAGCGCCCGCACCCCCGGCCGCGCGTCGGAGAAGATGCTGTATCCGATGCCAGCCGGATCATCCGCGACCGCTTGCGCGATGCGCGCCAAGGCCGGCTGGCCCGCGCGGTCCGGCAGTTCGCGAACGCCGGCCTTGAAGTGGCCGCCGAGCAGGAGGCGCTGCTCGAGAAAATTGACGATGCCCGGCGGATTGCCGGTGGCCCGTCGGTGCACCATCCCGTAGGGGTGAATCGGGCGGTCGGCCCAGGCGCCGCCCAGCCCGAGCTGGCCCCAGTTGGTGATCTCCTGCGCGGCTCCGCGCCGGCGGGCCTGGGAATAGATCGCATCGAGCTGGGCGAGCGTGAGCTGCCGCAGGGGATTGGCGGCGTTGACGAAAATGGCGATGGCGTCGGTGTTGTGCGGCGTGTCGTAGCTGCCGAGCGCCGCCGCGACCAGCAGCGGGGAGTGCCCGAATTTGCGCTCCAGGGCCGCCGTCTCCGAGGGGAAGGGCTCGCGCGCCAACAGGGCCACTTGCGCCCGTCCGTCCAGAAGCGCCGCCACGGCGTCAGCGGAAAGGCGGACGGTCGGATTCAGCCGCAGACTGGTGCCGGGCTGGCGCCGGGCAAAGGCATGCGCCCATGTGTTGAGGACACCCGCCAGATTTTTCACACCGATCACGGCCAATTTCCCCGTCGCCGGGCTCGCCGGCATATCGACTGGCAAACGCAGACCAGCCGGTGGCTCGGTCCCGACCGCGGCCCGCGGCGCAAATGCCGGCAGGCATCCCCATAGGAGGATCCAACAGCGGCTCAGGGGGTGAAACGGAGCGAGGGGCACGATCGGGAGGGGTGGGGGCCGGTCCGGAGAACGAACCCTGTTTGCTCGCCGTGGATTAACGGACCCTTAATCGCGCCTGAAATTGTTTTCAGCCGGGTCGATCGCCGCCGGAGTTTTCCCTGGCACCGCCGGACGGGGTCCGGCTCTTCTGAGACCGATATTCGCGCCAGATCAGGACGAGAATCAGGAGATCGATCACGCTGACCAAGCTCAGACCCAGCGAATGGGTTTCACCGATCCGGACGATTTGATAACAGAAAAAAAGGCCGAGCACCGTCAACGCGGCCGGGTAGGCCCAAAGCCTGCCCTTCAGCAGCCCCACCACGAGGCCCACCTTGGCGATGCCATAGGTCAGCAGGTAGGCGGAGGCAAAATGCTCGGTGCTCCGCGGCAAATGATGCACGAGGTGCACGAGATGATTGGCCACGAAGTCGGTCGGGTCCTCCTGCAGCTCGCCGCGGGTGAGCCAGTCGATCAGGGAGCGCAGCGAGGCCGGCGGCGTGAAGAGGAGCGCCATGCCCCCCACCGCCTCCAGGAATCCGTCGATGCCTTTCAGGACAACGCCAATCCGGAAGAGCTGGTGCGAATGCGCTTCCGTGAACTTCATGGCGACGGGGCGGCGTCGAACGGCCGGCCGAGCAGGATCCGCAGGGCGGATTGGGCTTGGGCGAGCGCCGAACCCAGTTGGAAGGCATCGGCCGTTGCACCCAGATACCCGGACCGCAGGCGGACGTACGCGGCCCGCGACATTTCGTCGCGTTGGAAGGACGGCGCGGCGGCGTCCGCGGCGGCCCGCATTCCGTGGAGGCGGAATTCCGCGTCGTGGAGTTGCCGCGCGAGGATCTGCGTCGCCCGCCACAACTGGTCCGCTTCGGTCGCCGCCTGATCGAGGCGCGCCTGGTAGGCTTGCCGCAGCTCCGCCCGGGTGGCGCGGGCGATGGCCACCCGCCCGCGGTTGCGGTTGAAGAACGGCAGCGACAGTTCGACATCGACGCCCGTGGTGTGCACGCCCTCTTCGGCGCTGCGCGCCTGCTCCACGCCCGCCGTCAGGGAGGGAAACTGGGCGAGGATCGCGGCGCGGACCCGCTGTTCCTGGCTCTCGTAGCCCGCCTGCAACGCGAGCAGGTCCGCGCGATGACGGGGCAGAGCGGTAACCGCGGCCTGGTATTCGTCCGCGGAGAGCAAGGGGACCTGGCGGAACCCGGCCAGCCGCAGATCCGCCTCGGGCCGCAGCCCGAGGAGCCGATGCAGCGCGTGCTCCGCCTGGTTGTCGTCGAGCTGCCGCGCCCGAAGCCGGGCCTCGGCGTCGGCCAGCGCCGTGGCATCGGCCGCCACCGTGTCGGCCGTCGCGTCATGGCGCCGCAGCGCCGCCCCGGCCGCCCCCCACTGCGCCGCCAACACGTCGCGTTACACCAGGCGGATCCGGAGCAGCACGCGTTAGGTCACGACATCGT